>CAIYDQ010000224.1 GCA_903925075.1 uncultured Geobacter sp. | reverse complement strand
TCCGGTACCCGTCGGGAGAACTGTTTTCTAGTTCCTGTGATGACAGGGGTAGTTCATCTGAAGTTAGAGATGTATTGAAACGCGAACGCGGAATATGGGAAGAAGCACTGAAAATCATGTATTCTCACAATTGAAGCGCTGACAACGTAAGCGGAAGCTGGCGACAGCCAACGCGGGGCTGGGTGTGCCTTCTTACGCCCGGCCCGCCGCTTCGTCGGAATAGGACGGCGAAACATAAAAACAAAATCGAAACCGATTCCACCCGACCTATGCGTTGATGACCCGCACAACTGGGATTTTAACGGTTTTCTTCGGGGATTGCCGCCGCAAGAATCTTTTGCGTGTTGCATTTGGGAATATGCACGGGAGTCGGCTTCCTTCCGAGACACTTTGAGGATGCTGGACAGATTGAACGAAAATGAGCCGATGTGGGATGGCATCCGGAAGCTGCTGCTACAGCACGGGGAGTCTGAGCAGTCGGCCATGGAGCGTATTGAGAATTTGCTCGCTTATGGATTGGTTCACTTGACGATTCCGTTCGGCTATCCCCTTGCGAAACCTTGGCAATCGTTGAATGACGAGCAGCGCCGTATGTGCGTAAATATGATCCAGCAGTGGGGTAAACCGGAGAAACCAGCCTGTATGGTTTGGAACCATCCTGACGTGCTCCACGAGTTGTGCACCCTGCACGCTAAGCCGTCATTGGTTCAGATGCTAGGTGAAGTTCCTTCGCTGGTTCAGAACGGCGTCGAATACCTTGTGTTGAGAATTGATTGGGGACGGTACAACGAAAGGGATATCAAATTTGCGTTTAATAAGTGGGTGGATAAACACCGGCCACCAAGTCTCCGCAAACCGAGAGGCAGAAAGTGTGGAACAATTGACTATGAAGCCGCATTGCGCTGCTTGGCTATCATGCGCATCTTGCGCTCTCACACGCTTCACGACCTTGCCTACAAGTTTGAGAAGGTGAACACGCTGAAGCCCCAGCGTAATCACGCGAAGGCGTTGGAAATCTTCCACCAGTTGTTTCCAAAACTAGAGGATGAACAGCCGCTTTCGTGGCGGCAGTTGGACAAATAAATCCCTACGGGATTTTCCTGTCCGTCCGGTGAATTGATGCACGAGGCCAAGAAGTTATCTTGGCCTCGTGAAAAGCACCAGCAACATCAGCACATGGGCGGAGGCGACACTGCCCGATGATTTACAACTCTTACCCGCCGCCGTGGTGCGTCGCGGTTGGTGCATCTCCGACAGAACAGATGAGCTTCCCCCCGCGCGAGGGCCACCACGCATTGGCTTCCTTGACCCGCCTTCGCAGTTCAGGCTTCAACGGGCAGGCGTGAAAGCCGCCCCGCAAAGCGGGGCAAGTTTCCTTCTTGGGCGGTGGTTCCGGCAGGGTGTTGCTGGGAGCAACTCCGCACACTTGACGGAAAGGCTGGGGCCCGGTTTCATCCGCAATCGGCGCGCAAAACAGAACTTCTTACCCGCCGCATTGGCCATCCGTCACTACTCGCTTGCATCGGCAGCAGGAGGGTGGCTTAATCAAGGCCGATGAATGCGCAGGACTTTATCGCGTGGGCGTTGGATCCGAAACGGACGGATGAGGAAGCGTTCTTCGCGGAGTTGTTGACGGAGCGGGGCTATGAAACGTGGTGTTCGAAGAACATCAAGGGCTGGTATCACGATTGGCGGGATGACGAGGAGAAGCACCGGCTGCGGCGGTTGAATCCGGCGCATCGGGCGGAACTGGAACCGCAGGACGTGGAGCGGGCCGCGCAGATGTTGCCGACGATTTCGTATTTGCATCTGGGGAATTACACGGACCGGCCGGTGCGCGATCTGTCGGGGTTGCGGTTTG
>CAIYDQ010000223.1 GCA_903925075.1 uncultured Geobacter sp. | reverse complement strand
ACTCCCATAACTCCCATAACTCCCATAACTCCCATAACTCCCAGGCATCGCCATCGTTGATCTTACCACCCCGAGGCGACTACCAAACATTGCTTTCCTACCAAAAGTCCGAGGTTGTCTATCAAATAACCTACCGCTTTTGCCAACGCTTCCTTAAAAGGGGCGACCGCACGGTTGACCAAATGGTGCAGGCCGCTCGCTCCGGCAAACAGAACATCGTCGAGGGAAGCAAAGCGGCAACTACCTCAAAAGAGACGGAAATCAAGCTCACCAACGTGGCGCGCGCCAGCCTGGAAGAGTTACTGGAAGACTACCGCGACTTTCTTCGGACCCGCGACCTGAAGAGCTGGGACAAAGAGTGCCGCGAAGCGGCTTTCGTGCGCAAACTCGGAAAAACCTCGCCGCTCTCTTTCGAGATCTTCCGGGAGTTCATCGACACTCGTCCGGCCGAGGTAGTGGCCAACATCGCCATCTGCCTGATTCACCAAACCAACTACCTGCTCGATCATCAGCTGAAATCGCTGGAAAAATGTTTCTTGCAGGACGGCGGACTGCGAGAGCGGATGACCCGGGCTCGCCTGCAAGCGCGGGAACAGCAAAAAACCGGGAGATAAGGGCCGACGTGAACCATGTTGCACCTGAAAAACCGCATAAAAAAAGAGGGTGGCCATTGCGCCACCCCCTCTTCATCACTTGCCTTGCCTGACTGACGAACCGGCCGCAGTCTCGCCTTCGGCGCCGACCGCTCCCGCACGCACCGCAGCCAGCTACTTCTTCGCCAAGAACTCCCGCCCGAAAGGCGACATTTCGCGCAGCCTGCTGATGATCGGCGGCAGCTCTTTGATGACTGCATCGATCTCCGCATCGGTCGTGAACCGCGACAGGGAGAATCGTATCGAGCCGTGGGCACAGGTAAAGGGTACGCCCATGGCGCGCAACACGTGGGAAGGCTCCAGCGAACCGGAGGTGCAGGCGCTCCCGGATGAGGCGCAGATCCCTTTCTCGGAAAGCAGCAAGAGTATCCCTTCTCCCTCGACGAACTCCATGGCGATGGAAAGGGTGTTGGGGAGCCGCTGGGTGCCGCCGCCGTTGATCCTGGTGTTGGGAATCAGCGCGGTCAATTCCCGCTGCAGCCGGTCGCGCAGCTCGCGAACCCGACCGCTCTCCTCGTCCATATGCAACTGCGCAACTTCACAGGCCTTGCCCATGGCGATGATGGATGCGGTGTTCTCGGTGCCGGCTCTGCGGCCACGCTCCTGGTGCCCTCCGACCAGCATCGGACGAAACGGCGTGCCGCGCCGCACGTAAAGAACGCCCACTCCTTTGGGGGCGTGCAGCTTGTGCCCGGAAAGCGACAGCATGTCTATGCCGGACTGCGCCATGTTCAGGGGAATCTTGCCGACCGCTTGCACGGCGTCGGTATGAAACAGGGCGCCCTTCTCTTTCACGATCCTGGCGGCTTCCTCAATGGGAAAAACCACGCCGGTCTCGTTGTTGGCGTACATGAGCGAGACGATGGCGGTGTCGTCGTCTACCGCCGCCGCCAATTCTTTCAGATCGAGCTGTCCATCGCCGTCCACGTTCAGCTCGGTCACGCGATAGCCGCGCTTGGTGAGGTTACGGCACTGGGTGAGCACGGCGGGGTGCTCGACACGGCTGGTGATGACGTGGCGCTTCTCCGGGAAGACTTCCAGCGCGGAGCGAATGGCGGCGTTGTCGCTCTCGGTGCCGCAGGCGGTGAAGACGATTTCGTCGGGCATGGCGCCGAGCAGGGCCGCGACTCTGCCGCGCGCCTCGTCGACTTTCTTTTGCACCTGCCCGCCAAAGAAATGCATGGAGCTGGGGTTGCCGTACAGCTCGCAAAAGTAGGGGCGCATCTCCTCGAAGACCCGATCATCCACCTTGGTGGTGGCATTGTTGTCCAGATAAATTTCTTTCATCCCTGGACCTCCTGAACGACGATGTCGTCGGAGACCATTTCACGCAGCTTCTGCTCGACGAATTTCGCCGTGTAGCCGGAGGAAGCGCAGCCGGCGCAGGCCTTGCGAAAGGCCACTTGCACGTTGGGCCCATCGATGTCGATCAGCTCCAGGTCGCCGCCGTCGGCCCACAGCTGCGGCCGAATCTCGTTCTCCAGGGTCTCCTGGATCAACTGCATCTTCTTCAGGTTGGTCAGTTTGGTCGGCCTTTCACGGGCAACCTTCTTCTCCTCGCCCATCACCTCGGCGATCAGTTCCTTGATCTTGGGAATGCAGCCGCCGCAAGCTCCGCCGGCCTTGGTGAAGTGGGTCACCTGCTCGGCTGTGTGCAGTTTGTTGGAAGCGATCACCTTCTTCAGGAACAGGTCGGTGAGGCCGAAGCATTTGCAGACGATCTCGCCTTCGGTCTCGACATGGTCGTGGCCGTGTTTGGGGGCCTCGACGCCGCGGTACTTGGCGATGGCGACTTCCAGGGCTTCCTGCCCCATGACGGAGCAATGCATCTTTTCCTCGGGCAGCCCCCCCAGAAAATCGGCGATCTCCTGGTTGGTTACCCCCAGAGCCTCGTCCAGCGTCTTTCCCTTCACCATCTCGGTGAGCGCCGAAGACGAAGCTATGGCGCTGCCACACCCGAAGGTCTGAAACTTGGCATCCACGATGCGCTCTTTCTTCTCGTCCAGCTTTATGAAAAGCTTGAGGGCATCGCCGCAGGCCAGACTTCCGACCTCGCCGACCGCATCCGCATCCGCTATCTCGCCAACGTTCCTCGGGTTGAGGAAATGTTCTTTTACCTTATCAGTGTAGTCCCACATAGACCCTCCTCTAAAATAGTTCGCTCATCATAGCGCAAAGCTTTGGGAAAGAGAACCCAAAATGTGCCTGATAGTCACATGATAGCACCGGGGTTGGTGGCTTCGGTTGATCTGGATCAAGTTTTGAAGAATGGGAAGAATGGGAATTATGGGAAGAATGGGATTTATGGGAAGGCGATTGCAGAGTCGGACAGTGGTCAACCGAAATCTGGCAACCCTCCCCCTTGACGGGGAGGGTTGCCACTATCCTGCTACTCTTTGCCGACGATGAACTCTCGCCCTGCTTGGACCAACGCCTGCAGACGCTCTTCGCTGGACGCCTCGCAGTAAAGCCGCACGACGGGCTCGGTGCCGGATTTGCGAAACAACAACCAGCTGCCGTCTTCAAGGATGAATTTGTTGCCGTCCACGGTGATCCGCTCCTTGACGGCAACGCCGGCAAAACCGGAAGGGGTGGCGGCGATCCGCTCGGGGAACACCGACTCCAACTCCGGCGACAGGGTGAGGTTGACCCGCTTGGTCAGATAGCGCCCCACTTGGCTGTAAAGCCGCTCCAAAAGCTCCTTCACGGGCTTACCTTCGTGGGCTACCATCTCGGCCACCAGCAGGCAGGCAAGGATGCCGTCTTTCTCCGGCACATGCCCTTTGATGGTGAGACCGGCGCTCTCTTCGCCGCCGATGATGATCTTGTTCTGGCTGATCAGCTCGCCTATGTACTTGAACCCTACCGGCGTCTCGAATACCTCCACGCCGTGCAGCTTGGCGACCGCGTCGATCAGGTGGGAGGTGGCGACGCTACGCCCTACCCCGCCGGTCATCCCCTTGACCCGCACCAGGTAGTCCAGCAGCAGCGCGATGATGTAGTTGGGCTCGATGAAACCGCCGTCTTCGTCGATGATGCCGAAGCGGTCCGCGTCGCCGTCGGTGGCGATGCCCAGACGGATCTCCGGGTCCAGACGCACCAGCTTGATGAAGTCCTGGATGTACTTCTCGGACGGCTCGGGCGGGAAGCCGCCGAAATAGGGGTCGCGATTGGCGTTCATTTGCACGACCTGCACGCCGTGGGCCTTGAGCGGCTCGGCCAGGTAGCCGCGAGCGGTGCCGTAGAGCGGGTTGACAGCAAGGGTGCCGAGTTTGGCGATGGCGGCGAAATCGACCTTCTGCTCCAGATCGCTCAGATAGGCCTGCATCGGATCGATCTCCACCAGGAGCCCGCTCTTGGCGGCCTCGTCCAGCGGACATTCCTTGTAGCAGACTTGGCCGACCATTTCGTTGGCGCGCCGCTCGATGTCGTTGGTGGTCTCGGGGAGCGCCGGCCCTCCGGACGACGGGGAGAACTTGATGCCGTTGTACTCGGGAGGGTTGTGACTGGCCGTGAAGTTGATGGCACCCGCCGTGCCGCGCCTGAGTATCTCGAAGGCGATTACCGGGGTCGGGGTGTCTCTGACGCATAAAAAGGTGGTGATGCCCGCTCCGGTCAGCACTCGCGCCGCTTCCCGCGCGAAAGACTCGCCCATGAACCTCGAATCGTAGCCGACGATCAATCCCTTGTCCGCTTCCCCGGAGGCTCTGACGTTGTCTGCGATAGCCTGGGTGACGACCTTGACGTTGTCGAAGATGAAGTCCTCGCACATGACGCCGCGCCAGCCTGAAGTGCCGAAGGTGATACGCTGCATAAAAAAAGCCCTCCTGAATTTGATAAAAAAGTGAAGGTGGGGGAAACAAGGACCCGAAAAGGGAACTGCTGCGGCATGAACCCGCGGCCTGAGCGCCTCGCGAAGAATTGCAAAATATTAATTCATCGGTTTTCGAGAGTCAAGCATTACCTAATAAAGATGCGGATTTTTAGAGTTGACATTTTTCTTTCGAAATTGGTAGAGTACCTTATCAAAGATTACGAAGGATTAGAGGAGGCTTTACCATGCAATGTCAAACCGTACTTCCAGGCGCCGAGTGTACCTTTTGGGGCAAACAGGGCTGCGTCTTTACCGATGGCTCCTGCCAGGTTATCGTGGAGAACTGCGAGGGTTGTGAAAGGATCGTAGACAGCTCGATCGGCAAGGTGTGCAACGCATATCCGTCGCCTGAGAAGAAATGGTCCGCAGGACTGTGCAACTTCGCAACCCACGTCAAGGTAGAGATTAAGACCGACGACGCCAAGATGAACCCGCTGAAAGCTTCCAAAAAGGCTGCCGGCGCCAAGAAGAAGAAGTAGCAGTATCAAAAAAGCGGCAACGCTTTTGGAAGGGAGGACCCACGGTCCTCCCTTTTTTTTGCCTTCCCTTTTGCAAAGCCTCAACCGTAAAGGTTCATCTAGCTGGAATATAAACGAAAGGAGGCCAGCATGCCTTTTGATTATCTCGCCTGCCCCGCCTGCGGCCAGAAGGTAAAGGCGTACCGCAACCCTTTGCCGACGGTCGACGTGATCATCGAGCTCCCCGGAGGGATCGTGCTGATCGAGCGGAAAAACGAGCCTTTCGGTTGGGCGATACCGGGGGGATTTGTGGACTACGGGGAAACGCTGGAGAGCGCTGCGCTTCGGGAGAGCCTTGAGGAAACTTCGCTTGCGGTGACCGATCTGCGGCTTCTGGGCTGCTACTCGGATCCGGCGCGAGACACGCGCAGCCACAACATCTCGACGGTTTACGTGGCCAAGGCCAGCGGCACTCCGCAGGCCGGCGACGACGCGGCGGGACTTGCCGTCTTTGCGATCGACTCGCTGCCGCAGCCGCTCTGTTTCGACCATGGGAAAATTTTGGCGGATTATCTGAAGAGAAAGCGGGAAGGTTCCATCTAGAACGGAACTGAGTGATGATCTCAGTACTGAACCGCCTTAGCACTCCTCGCCGAAGAAACGTATCACCGGCAGGGTCGGGATCAACCCCATTTCAAAGGCGTACTGGAAGAAACAGCGCACGCCCTCAAGGTGGGCCGGCGTCAGGTCGTAGGAAATAGTATTCCAGTAATCGACCAGATCGCTCACGCTCAACCATTCACGCTCGCGACAGGTTGCGGCTATCTCCGGATAGCTCGCGCAGGCGATGTTCTTGGCAGCGATCAGATCGCGCCCCAGTGCCGCGAGTTCGTCATGTTTAACGAGCGCGCTATCGCGGCGCACGATCCAGAGCGCGAAGACGAAGGGCAAGCCGGTGAACTCCCGCCAGAGCTCGCCCAAGTCGTAGCTGCGGTAGATGCCGGCGTCCACGCCCTTGAGCGCGGCGTCCCCGATCAGCAGGGCGGCGGGAAAACGCTCCAGCACCTCGGGAAGAGACAACGAGGTGCGCTCATAGCTGTTGGAGAACCCGTGCTTCTTGGCAAGGAGCACTTTCAACAGGTTGACCGAGGTGTCGGATTCCGCGCTCAAGCCGATCCGGCAGCCGTCCAACTCCTCGATCGGCACGCGCGAGAAGAGCAGCACGCTCTTCACCTGCCCCAAGGAGGAAATCGACAGCTCGGGAAACAGGCAGTACTGGTCGTGCGCCTCGGCGTATTCGAAGGAAGAGGAGGGGCTCAGGTCGAGCGCGCCTTCCCTGAGCATGGCGTTTAACCGCGAGGGAACGCCGCCCAGGAAACGGTAGCCGCTGCAATCGAAGTTGGCGGCCAGGGCGGAGAAGATGGGCGTGCAGTTCGCGTATTCTATGTGCCCGATGTTGAGCGTCATCGAAAACCCCGTGAAAAATACTTTTCCAGTTGCAGGTTCCATGCGGGAGCAGATTGTTAACATCAGCCACCAGCAGCACACGCCCGTAGGTCGTGTTGAACGGCTTCATCGTGAAACGCGACATTGCGCCCGTGGCACCATTGCGCCGTCGCGTTTCGTGCCTGAACGCGACCTACGGAGTTAGGCGCTGAATCGTTGTCGCGGTAAAACGCGATGCGGGCAAGCTGGTGCTTAGTTCCGCCTCAGTCGGCGACGGCCACGTAGTCTTCGTAAAGATCCGCCGACATGAGGAGGTTCATCTCCTCCGCGTCGGCGATCTCGATGACCACCAGCCAGCCGCCGTCATAGGGATCGTCATTCACGAACTCGGGCGTGCTCCCCAGCTCGGAGTTGACTTCCAATACGGTCCCCGACAACGGCGCGTAGAGCTCCGCCACGGTTTTTCTGGCCTCGATGGAACCGAAGGAATCGTCCTGCTCCAGATCGTCGCCGGTATCGGGAAGTTCCACCACGGTGATGTTGCCAAGCTCCGCCTGCGCGTAGTCCGTGATGCCGATGACCGCCCTGTCGCCCTCAAGTCGCACCCAAAGATGCTCCTTGCTGTATTTCAGCTCTTCTGGAAAGTCCATAGTTTACTCCAGTACCAGCCTTTCAATGAAGCCGGTGTCTATGTTACCTTCAATGAAGTCCTTGTTGGCCATGATCCTCTTATGAAAGGGAATCGTCGTTTTGATCCCTTCTACGATGTACTCGTCCAGCGCCCGCGCCATCCTTTTGATCGCCTCTTCCCTGGTGTCCGCATGCACGATCAGCTTGGCGATCAGCGAATCGTAGTGCGGCAGCACCGTGTAGTTGGTGTAGACGAAGGAGTCAACCCGCACGCCCAGTCCGCCGGGGGTGTGGTAGTCGGTGATCTTGCCGGGGGACGGGGTGAATTTTACCGAGTCCTCGGCGTTGATCCGGCACTCGATGGCGTGCCCCTTGATCCGGATGTCGTCCTGGGTGTAGCGCAGCTTCAGTCCGTAGGCGGAGCGGATCTGCTCCTTGACCACGTCCACGCCGGTCACCATCTCGGTCACCGGATGCTCCACCTGCACGCGGGTGTTCATCTCCATGAAATAGAAGTCGTTGTTTTTATCGACCAGGAATTCCATGGTGCCGACGCTGCAATAGTTGACCGCCTTGGCTGCCCGCACCGCGGCTTCGCCCATGCGCGCCCGCAGTTCGGGGGTGGTCACCGTGGAGGGCGCCTCTTCGATCACCTTCTGGTGACGGCGCTGGATGGAGCAGTCACGCTCGCCCAGATGCACCACGTTGCCGTGCTTGTCGGCCAGAATCTGGATCTCGACGTGGCGCGGGGACTCGCAGTAGCGCTCGATGTAGACCTCGGGGTTGCCGAAACCGCTTTGCGCCTCGGCGCGCGCCGTGGCGAAGGCGTTGGGGAGCGCCGCCGGTGAGTGGACGATCTTCATGCCGCGCCCGCCGCCGCCGGCGGTCGCCTTGATGATCACCGGGAAGCCGATTTCCTTGGCCACCCGGATCGCCTCGGCTACGTCGTGCACCCCCTCCTTGGTTCCGGGCAGGATCGGCACGCCTTCCTTGATGACCGCCTGGCGGGCGCTGATCTTGTCGCCCATGATGCGCATGCTTTCGGCGGAGGGGCCGATGAAGGTGATGCCGCAGTTCTCGCAGATCTCGGCGAAGGCCGCGTTTTCGGAGAGAAAGCCGTAACCCGGATGAATCGCCTCCGCGTCGGTCAATTCGGCGGCCGAGATGATGGCGTTGATGTTCAGGTAGCTCGACAAACTCGGCGGCGGGCCGATGCATACGCTCTCGTCGGCAAGCTTTACATGGAGCGACTCGCTATCCGCCGTGGAGTAGACGGCAACCGTCTTGATCCCCATCTCCTTGCAGGTCCTGATGATCCTGAGGGCGATCTCACCCCTGTTGGCGATAAGCACTTTATGAAACATTAAAGATCTCCTTGCTACATCTTCTCCACGATGAAAAGCTGATCGCCGTATTCCACCGGCTCGGCGTTGGACTTGCAGATCCTGAGGATCTTGCAACGGAATTCCGCCTCGATCTCGTTCATCAGCTTCATCGCCTCGACGATGCAGAGTACCTCTCCCTTCTCAACCACCTGCCCTACCTCGACGTAATTGGCGGAGTCGGGGGCGGGGGCGCGGTAAAAGGTGCCGACGATGGGAGAGGTGATGGCCTCGCCCTCTTCCTTCTCGGCGGCCGCCGGGGCCTGGGCCACCGCGGGCGCCTGCGCGGCGGGAACCGCCGGGTACTGGAAAGACATGGGCTGCTGCATCTGGTACTGAGGCGCCGCCGTGGTGCAACCCCTTTTGATGACGATCTTGTCCTCGGCGTTTTCCAGCTCGAACTCGGTGATGTCCGTCTCGGTTACCATCTTGATCAGCATCTTCAGATCTTTTATATCCACGTGTTTCTCCTTTTCATTGCATATAACCGCCCGCGGAAACGTCTTTCCGCGAGGCCGGAACTCATTTTTCCCTCATAAAACCAGCAGCTGCTTGGGCACCTTGGTGATGAGCCGGCAGCCGTCGGCTTCCATGACCACGCTGTCTTCTATCCTCACCCCGCCCCAACCGGGGATGTAGATGCCGGGCTCCACGGTGAAGACCATGCCCTCTTGGATGACGGTGCCGCTTTTGGGCGAAGCCGTCGGGTGTTCGTGGATGTCGAGGCCGATGCCGTGACCCAGGCCGTGCCCGAAGTACTTGCCGTACCCTTTCGACTTGATGTAATCGCGCGCTATGGCGTCCAGGTCCTTGAAAACCATCCCCGGCTTGGCGGCCTCTATGGCCAGCGACTGCGCCACCCGCACCGTCTCGTACACCTCGCGCTGTTGAGCGTCCGGTTCGCCCAGACAGACGGTCACCGTCTCGTCCGAACAATAGCCCCGGTAGAGCGCGCCGTAATCGATGGTGATCAACTCGCCGGCCGCGATCCGCTTGTCCGAGGCTTTGCCGTGCGGCAGCGCCCCCCGCACGCCCGAGGCGACGATGAAGTCGAAGGATTTGCCTTCAGCCCCCGCGTTGCGCATGGCGACTTCCAGCGCCCAGGCGACGTCGCTCTCCACTGCGCCCGGCCGCACTTCGCCCAGGATGCTCAAAAGCGATTGCGAGGCGATGGCGGCGACCCGCTCCAGGATCTGCAGCTCGTCGGCGTCCTTCAAGGTTCGTAAGGCGATTAGTTCCGGGTCCGCCGGGACGAACTCGATCCCCGGGACCTGCTTGCAGAGTTCCTGGTACACCGAAACGCTGGTGAAACCGGCTTCGAAGGCGACCTTCGCCCCACCCGCGTCCAGCAGGACCTTGACCAGCGTCTCCATTCGGTTGGAGAACTCTATGACCTTGGCGCCCGTAACCTCGGCGCCTGCCTGAGAGGTATAACGGGAATCGGTGAGGAACCACCCGTCGTTTGGTGAGATCACCAGCAGCGCTTCGCTGCCGGTAAAGCCTGTAAGGTACCTGATGTTACTGAGGTTTGAGACGAGCAGCAGGTCGGCTCCGACCCGCGCCAAACAGTGCCTGGCCGCTGAGATTCTGTTTTCTATCATAGTACCGTCCGTATGACAATCTATTTTTCCAGCCGATTAACCAAGGCGCGAAGCCCCAAAAGATAGCTGTCCGGCCCAAAGCCGCTGATCTGTCCGACCGCGACCGGCGCTAGGTAACTGTGGGTGCGAAAGGCCTCTCGGGCATGGATATTGGAGAGGTGCACCTCGACTGCGGGGAGGGCCGTGGCCGCAACGGCGTCCCTGATGGCGACGCTGGTATGGGTATAGGCGGCGGGGTTGATGAGAATGGCGGCGCAGTCCGCGACCGCCCCTTGGATGGCGTCCACCAAGGCGCCTTCGCTGTTGGACTGCAGCGTCCGCAGTTCCACGCCGAGTTCGGCGGCGAGCGCTGCCAGCGACTCGTTGATCCCCTGCAGCGTCGTGCTCCCGTAGACGCCGGGCTCGCGGGTGCCGAGCAGGTTCAGGTTCGGGCCGTGCAGCACGAGTATCCTTCGAGCAGCGGTCATTGCAGTGCCTCCCTGATGCGCGAGGCTTCCCGCTTCAGCAGGTAGCGCCCCTTGCCGAAATTGCCGTCGGCGGCCATGACCAGCGCCACGAAGAAGTCGTCGGTGACGCCGCGCACGACGACGCTGCACTGCTCGGCCACGATGGAAACCTCCTCCAGTTCGCCGGTCTTCAGCACACCCACGGTCCTCTTGATCTCCTTCAGAACCGAGGCGTACTCGACGGCCAACAATTGCACGTCCACGCCCTTGCCTGGCTGCAGATATTCCTCGATGGCGATGCCGTCGTATCCCATGATCACCGCGCCGAGAGATCCGGAGCACTGGTCCACTATCGACACCAGTATGGCCTTAAACTCCATCTCTTCTTCTCCTTATGTTTTCCAGCCAGGAGCTGAGTCCAGCTTCAAGATCCTCGTGCGGCGGTGGACTCTGCGGTGACGAGGCCGGGCTTGCCGGCGAGGTTGCCGAGTTTACCGGTGAAGCTGCCAGGCTCTCAGGTGAAGCCGCCGGGCTCTCCAGTGAAACTGCCGGGGTTGCCGGCGAGGTTTCCCGGTTCTCCGGCGGGGTTGCCAGCGGCTCCGACCAGTTCGCTGGCGCGGATGCCGACGACGCCCAGCCCTCCGATACGGGTGCCGGCGTCGGTCCGTTCGCCGCTTGTTGCCGCTCTTCGAGAGCCAGCAGCTCGATGGCCCTCAGCCGGTATGGCTGGTTGGCCGGGTCGGCGGCAAGCAATTGCTCGTAGACGCTGAGCGCCTTGTCGATGAAGCCTTGAGACGCGTAAAGCTCGGCCATGGTCGCGGTCGCCAGAGGGTTGCGCTGCGGCTCTGCCGGCAACGCCGCCAGCGGCGCTGTCGGCGGCAGAGCCGGCGGAGCAGCGGAAGGCTCCTCCACCAGGTCCAGCTCCCAGAACTCCTCGTCCACTAGCTCGGCAAGCTCGGCTGCTTCGGACTGGTCGGACTGGTCGGACTGGTCGGACTGGTCGGACTGGTCGAAATCTTCGTCGAGGATCTCGGTCAGTTCCTCAATGACCTCCGCCTCCTCCAACAGTTCTTCCGCCTCCTCCAGCAGCTCTTCCTCGGGCTCTGGCATGGTTGCCGTTGCAGGAAGCGTGCGGAGCAGCATTTCGCTCTCCAGGTCGTCGGGATTTTGCCGCAATACCTGCCCCAACATCGCTTTTGCCAGCGCGATCTCGCCTTCGCCGACGTAGATCTGCCCTAATAGTTTCTGAATTCGCAAGTTCCCTTGCTTCAGGACGAGGGCGCGCTCCAGGGCGCGCCTGGCCCGGTCATTGAGCCCCTTGTCGTAACAGGCGGCTCCCAGCGCCAAAAAGCCGCCGTAATAGTCGGGATGGGTGTAGCAACCTTTTTGGGCGACGGAAATGGCATCATCCACAAGGCCGAGCCTTCGATACAGTTCGGAGAGAGGGGCGAAACAATAGGAAAGCGGGTCATCTGCCAGCATGTCCTCGTAACGCTGTATGTCCGTCCAAAACGAGCTCGCGTCCTCTGCCATCTCACTCTCCTATGCCGCAGATCGCCAGAAGCGCCGCCACATCCTTCAATCTTTCCATCCGGTAGGCGCCGATGCCCCGGTTGCAGATGAACAACAACCCGCTGTCGCGCACCTTTTTGTCGTGCGAAAGCGCCTCGATGTACGCCTTGGCCGAGAATGCGGGAAGCTCCGCGGGAAGCCCCAAAAGGGCGATCAGCGCCTCGATCCTGTCGCGCTCGGCGTCGCTGCAAAAACCGAGAGCGTGCGAAACGCGGGCCGCCTGCACCATGCCGATGGCAACGGCCTCGCCGTGCAGATAGCTCTGGTACTGGGTCAAGGTCTCCGCGGCGTGCCCCAAGGTGTGCCCGTAGTTGAGAACCGCGCGCACCCCCCCTTCCCTCTCGTCCATCTCCACAACCCGCGCCTTGATGGCGCAGGAGCGGCCGACCGCGTGGATCAGGGCTTTCTTGTCGCGGGCCAAAAGCGCTGCGGCGTTTTGCTCCAGAAAGCTGAAGAAGTCGGCGTCAAGGACGGCGCCGTACTTGACGATCTCGCCGAGGCCGCTCAGATATTCCCTTTCCGGCAAGGTATCGAGAGAGGCGACGTCGATCAGCACCGCCCGTGGTTGATAAAAGGCGCCGATCAGGTTTTTGCCTCTCGGGTGGTTGATGCCGGTCTTGCCGCCGACGCTCGAATCGACCTGGGAGAGCAACGTGGTCGGAAGTTGCACGAAAGGGATACCGCGCAGATAGGTGGCGGCGGCGAATCCCGCCATATCCCCGATCACCCCGCCGCCCAAAGCGACGATGAAGGAGCCACGATCCAAGGAGGCGTCTACCAGGGCATCGTAGATCAGGTTCAGGGTGGCGCTATTTTTATAGGTTTCGCCGTCAGGCAGAGTAACGAGGACGACCCGGTAGCCGGCGGACTCCAAAGAGTCCCGCACCCGGTCGTAGTAAAGAGGCGCCACGGTCGTGTTGGAGACCACGGCGGCGGTTCCCGACAACTCCAGCTCCCAGCAAAGAGCGCCGACGGTGTTGAGCATCCCTGCGGAAATGGTTATTTCATAGCTGCGCTCGCCTAGTGCGACCTTGATTGTTTCAGCTAACACTGCGACTCCTTCTATCCGTTGTTCCATTGAAAAATCTGCGAGCTACCCTCAACGGTGGTCGCCTCAAAACCGATGCAGGTAATCGAGGTACGAGGCGTGGTTTCTGGCGGTTTCGGCGATGGAATCGCCGCCGAACTTCTCCATGAATGCCGCGGCTACCTCAATGGCTACCACGGCCTCGGCGACGACCGAGGCGGCCGGCACGGCGCAGACGTCGGAGCGCTCCACCGTCGCTTCGAACGCTTGTTTGCTCACGATGTCGACCGACTGCAGCGGCTTGTAAAGGGTCGGGATCGGCTTCATAGCGCCGGACACCACCAGTTCCTCGCCGTTGCTGATGCCCCCTTCCAGGCCCCCTGCGTTGTTGCTCTTGCGGTAAAAGCCGCTCTGCTCGCCGTCGGACACCCGCTGCGCATCATAGAAGATCTCGTCATGGACCTGAGAGCCGGGCCTGCGGGCGGTCTCGAACCCTGCGCCGACTTCCACCCCCTTGAAAGCCTGAACGCTCATCATGGCGGCGGCCAAGCGCGCGTCCAGCCGTCTGTCCCACTGCACGTGGCTGCCCAATCCGGCCGGGACGCCGGTCACCCGCACCTGGACCACGCCGCCCAGCGTGTCGCCTGCCGCCTTGGCGTTGTCGATGGCAGTCATCATCTCTTGCGCCGCCTGCTCGTCGTAGGTGTACACCGGCGAGGCGGCGACCAGCTGCTGCAATTCCTGCGCGCTCAAGTCGGGGCGGCCGGCCTTCACGCCGCCCAGCTCGATGACGCAGCCGCTTACGGCAATGCCGAAGCGGGACAGATAGGCCTTGGCCACGGCGCCGACTGCGACCCGCACCGCGGTTTCCCGGGCGCTGGAGCGCTCCAGGATGTTCCTGACGTCGCGCTGGTCGTACTTGATCGCGCCCGGCAGGTCCGCGTGTCCGGGGCGCGCCCGCGTCACCTGAATGCTGTCGTCGCGGTGCTCCTCGTAGGGCGACATGCGCTTGTCCCAGTTGACCCAGTCCGAGTTCTCGACCACCAGCGTGATCGGAGAGCCCATGGTCTCCCCCCAGCGAACTCCGGACAGGATATGCACCCGGTCGGTCTCTATCTTCATCCTGCCGCCGCGGCCGTAGCCCCCCTGCCTGCGAACCAGGTCCAGGTTGATTTCAGCTTCGGTAAGTTTGAGTCCCGACGGGATCCCTTCGACGATGGCGGTTAATTGCGGGCCGTGGGATTCTCCGGCGGTAAGGTACCTGAACATGCATGCTCCTTGCTTTGAAATTCGAATCTATTGCTCCGTCGAAGCCATGAAAACCGGCTGCAAGTCAATTTCCAGTTCGCCAAGCAGGCGCACGGCTATCTTGTCATCCTTCGAATATACTGTGGGCTTGCCATACTCGTTATTGGCTCCGAGTTCGAACACCATAACTATCATTTCCACCGGCTGCACGACCCAATACTGCTTCACGCCTGCCTTCTCGTAAAGAGCAAATTTTATCTTCTGGTCCATGGCGCCAGAGTAAGGCGAGACGATCTCTACAGCAAGATCCGGCGCGCCCTTACATCCCCGTTCGTCGAGCTTGGATGGGTCGCAGATAACGACCACATCCGGTTGCACTACGGTATCCGTATCCTCATCATCCTGAGATCCGGCTGGAAGTCTGACGTCGAAAGGCGCACAGTAGACCTCGCAACGTTTACCCTTTAACTGCTGGTAAAATTGCGAACCCAGCGCAAGAAGGATTCTCTGATGGGTCCTCGACGGCGCGGGCGTCATGGCGTACGCTTCGCCATAGATCAGTTCCCATCTCTCTTCATCAGGCCACTGAAGATAGTCTCCATAGGTGAACCGTCCGTTAGCTGTATCTGCTGGGTGTCCCATAGTAGGCCTCCCTCTCGGCTCGATCCAGGCAACATGCTTTGGTGTGGGCGAATCTTGTATTCCCCTTCTTCGCTCGCTGGAACCAGGGCGAACACAAGGTTCGCCCCTACGTCAAGCAAATCGCGATGAGGCAGCGAGCGCCTTATGCCGGGCTGGGCGCCATCGCCAATGCTTCCACATTCTCGTAGAGCTCTTCGATCGGCACCGAAAAGCCGATGCTGGCCAGTTCGACCATGTCTCCAGCAGCGAAAGGATAGAGCACCCAATGCCCGGAAGCTTCATCAAGCCGGAAGCAGTCGATATTGAGTGAAGTTGGATCAATCAACACGTATTCTTTGAGCGTATCCAGCTTTCTGTAAGCTGCGAATTTGTTCCCTCGGTCAAAGGCCGCGGTGCTCTCAGAGAGGACCTCGACTATCAGCGAAGGAAATCGTTTGTAGTAATCGGTCTCGCGGTCCCTTGCGTCGCAGGTGACCATGATGTCCGGGTAGAAGAACGAGTTGGCTCTTTCCACTGACACCTTCATGTCGGCAATGTAGACTCGGCAAGCTCCTCCTCGCAGATGTGCGTGCATCAGAGCAAAGAGGTTGCCAGCTACCGTCACATGAGCATCCTTGGCGCCCGCCAGAGCGAAGACTTCGAAGACCTCGCCGTTCATGTATTCGTGCTTCGTGTCGCTCGTTTTTTCCCACTCAAGATAAGCTTCAGGGGAGAAATGCGCCGCTTCTGTCGCTAATGGCATGGCCGTCGCCTCCGAGGCAACTATCCGTGTACAGCTCCGTGTACCGCTATCTCGCGGATAATAACAAGTATTCCCTTCACAATCAAAAGAAATCACCCCCGGCGGCTGTCGGAGCAAGATCCCCCATTGAAATCGGCGCTTCATAAACGAAAGCCAAGCATGACTGCTTGGCTTTCGTTGTACTCATAACTACGTGTCAAAGTGAGTCTTTTACCCCATTACGCCTTGCAGGCCGCGCGAAACCGGCGAAAGGTCAAGAGCCGCTTCGCCCAAAACAGCAGGCCGAAAACCGGCAGCAGGCAGAGCGCCAGCGGGTGTTTGACGGCGAAAATGAGCGGAGTGAGCGCCCAGCGGGTCAAGGTCCTCAGGAATTCGTGCTCGCGGATGAAATCGGCGATCGGAGGGCTGTGCCGGTAGTAGAAGGCAACGAACGCGGTGCCGGGGGCGCTCTTCAACAGGACGTTGTCACGGAAATGCCTGAGCACCATGACCTGCGGGTCGAGATAGCTGCCGTAAGCGGCGGTGGCGATGAAGCAGCCGCTCTTGCCTCCGCCCGAGGAAGCCGGTGCGACATTGGTGGCTCCGCCGGACGAGGCGCCGACCGAACCGACGACGATCGGATCCTGGATGACGCCCGGATCGACTAGATCAGCGTCAAGCGGTCCGTTGTCCTTGATGCTGTAGGTGATGACGGAACCCGCGCGAGTGAAATCGGTCCCCTCGACCAGTGGGATCCACTGGTTGTTTACTATCTTGTAAAACTTCGGTGAAGCGGCGGGAATTCCGTCGAGAGTGACGTTGACGCTCACCGTGCTATTTGGCGTCACTCCCGTGATGCTGAATTGGGCGGCGTTGGCAACCGTAAAATTCTGCGGCATGTTGCCGGTAGGCAACTGGCTTGTGGACAAGGTCTCGATCGAAGAAACGGTTCCCGTGCCGCTGATGACGGCCACGTTTACCGGGATGCCGGTTCCGGACAGGGCAAGGCTGCGTATCTGATTGCCGTTGACATCGGTAAGGGTATCGGTGCCGGTGGTTTGCAGAAGAGTCTGCGGACTGAAAGCTATCACGACATCTTTCGACTCATTGGGCGCAAGCGTCAAAGGTGCGGACAGCGAAGTGCCGAAGTTGGCAGTAAGGTTTGACGAAGAAATGGTGGACGCAACGCTGCCTACGTTTTGCACCGTCACGACTTGACTCGACACCGAACCCCGATAGACGTTGCCGAAATCAAGTTGGCTGATTTGCACGCCGTTTTGTTTGAAGACGATGTTGTCGGTAACCACACTGCCGCCAGATCCCGAAATCGGCACTATGGTCGGCGACGAGGCGTAATCAAACAGCACCGATATCGCAGAGTTGAAGGTGCCAGCCGCTATCGGTGCAAAGCGTACCTGCAAGGTGATGGAGGAGCCGGCTGCCAGGTTGACCGGGAAAGCGGACGGCGCATTTATCAACGTAAAGGGCGCAAGAGGCAGATCGATGGAGTTGATATTGACGCCGAACAGCTGATTTTTGTTTTGTATGGTCAGATTCATCGTCTGTGTAGCACCGACCGCCGTCGTGACAAAAGAAACCGGATTCGGCGTAACGGCTATCGAGGTCGGATCGAAAGCGACCGCGCCACCCGACAGATTGATCGAAAGGGTCGGGGTATTCGACGCGTTGGAGGTAAGCGTAAGCACCCCCGCATCGGTTCCCGTACCCGTAGGGGTATAGGTGACGAGCAGCGGCGCGCTCGCTCCCGGCAGCAATCCGGTGATCGACGACTGCGTGGTGAATTTGCTGCTGTTGCTGCTTATGTTTGTAACATTCAACGGAGCGTTGCCGGTGTTCTGAATGGTCAGGGTAAGCAATTTGCTGGTGCCGGTCATCAAGGTTCCGAAGGACATCGCCGCCGCATTTGCAGTTATCTTCGGCACTGCCACGCCGGTGCCGGTCAGCGGCACGGTCGTCTGCGCTCCGCCGTTGGCCGTGACTACCAGGTTGCTGGCAGCAACTGCGCCATTGGCAGACGGCGCGTAATGCACCGTTACCGTCTGAGTCGCGCCGGCCCCGATCGTCAGCGGTAAGGACGAAGTGGCAGGGGCTGTCAGGCTGAAGTCACTGCTGCCGGTCAGGCTCAAAGCGGTAATGGTGGAGGAAGTGCTGCCGGTGTTGGTCAACACCAGCGACAGGTCGTTGGTTGCCCCCACCTGAATGCTGCCAAAGGCAAGTGCCGGCAGGTTGGCCGAGAACGATGCCGCCGCCCCGGTGCCGGTCAATCCGACCGAGGTAGTGCGCCCGGCAACGCCACCTGTGTTCGAAGTGATGGTAAGCGTGTCCGTCTTGAGACCCGCGGTGAGTCCCGGCGCAAATTGGACCAGTACCTGAGCGCTGCCGCCGGGAAGGATGCTGCTCACCGAAGAAATAACCGTAAAGCCGGCGTTGCCCGGCGCGGTAATGCCGGTAATGTCCAGTCGTGCGGCGCCGGTGTTGTTGATGGTCAAGGTCTGGGTCGCATTGTTGCCGAGGCCGATGGTTCCGAAACCGATGTTGGCCGGATTGACCTGGATAGTCGGCACCGCGACGCCCGTTGCGGTCAGCACTATGGTGGTTGCCGAGGAGCCGTTGCAACCGATGGCCAAAGTACCGACAACAGCGGCGCCGGCCGTAGGAGTGTAACGCACCGTTATCGCCTGAGTCCCCCCAGCGGCCACCGTCAGCGGCAGGGTCGAAGTAGCGGGAGACACGAGGGCGAAGTCGCTGCTCCCGGTCAGGGTCAAGGAGTTGATGGTCGCAGGCACGCTCCCGGAGTTGGTCAGCACCACCGACAGTGTATTGTTCGCGCCCACGTTGACGTTGCCGAAGGCAAGCGTGGTCAGGTTCGGGGTCAGCGACGCGGCAGCACCCGTGCCGGTCAGGCCGACCGTGGTGGTAGTCCCGCCAACGCCGCCGGTGTTGGAAGTGATGGTCAGCGTATCGGTCTTGAGACCTGCGGACCCGGGCACAAACTGGATCAGGATCTGCGCGCTGCCGCCGGGAAGGATGCTTCCCGCGGTCGACAGCACGCTGAAGCCGGAACCGCCGCCGACCGCGATGCTGGCGATGTCCAGACTCGCCTTGCCAATGTTGTTGATGGTCAGTGTCTGGGTCGCGCTGGAGCCGAGCGACACGGTGCCGAAGGCCATACCGTTAGCCGGGTTGAGGCCAATGACCGGAATCGCCACGCCGGCGCCGGTAAGCGTTATGGTCGTCTGCGTGCCGCCGCCGTTGGTGATCACCAGCGAGCTGGCGGCGGCAGCGCCTCCAAGAGTAGGCGCGTAGGTAACCGATACCGT
>CAIYDQ010000222.1 GCA_903925075.1 uncultured Geobacter sp. | reverse complement strand
CGTCCCGGCAGGGTCACGTCCAGCCGTTCGCCGGCGAGACGGGCCGCCTTGGCCGCCTCGCGGACCTGAAGGGCGCGGGAATCGAGAGCCTCCTCCAGTCGTCCCTTCACCGAGTTCACCACCTGGCCGATCAGCGGGCGCTCCTCGGCGGAAAGACCGCCCAGCCCCTTCATCACCGCGGTGAGAGCCCCCTTCTTCCCCAGGTACTTGACCCGCAGTTCCTGCAGGGCCTCTTCGCTGTCGGCAAGGGCAAGCTCGGCAACGGCATCGCTCAAAAGTGCTTCAAGTTTATCCTTCATGATCAATGACCCTATCTCGTGTGAAGACTCGTGTAAAAAAAATGGGATATGACAAGATCGTTTCTCGCGCCGGCTTTCGCGCTTGGCAAAAGGCCGGGCAGGCCTTTGTGCGCAAGCGCTAAACTGGAACTCGAAACTTTCTTGTCGCTATCCCATTTCTTTTTTATGCCCGCGGTTGGTGTTTAGAAGCTGGCTTGAGCCACAGCGGCGATCGCTGCGAAACCTTTGGGATCGGAAACGGCCAGGTCGGCCATCACCTTTCTGTCGATCTCGACCTTGGCGACCTTGAGACCGTGAATCAGCTTGCTGTAGGAGAGACCGTTGATCCTCGCCGCGGCATTGATCCTGGTGATCCAGAGAGCGCGAAAATCTCTCTTTTTCACCCTTCTGTCCCTGAACGCATAGTTCAGCGCGCGGTCCACCGCCTCGGTGGCGCTTCTGAACAATTTGCTTCTCGCGCCGCGGTAACCCTTGGCAAGCTTCAGTACCTTGTTTCTTCTGTGTCTCGCTTTAAAACCGCGCTTTACTCTTGGCATACATACTCCTTCTGGTTTTTATTTAGCCGGATCCGCAAGGGGAGACGTTTCCTCACGGTTCTCGGACAGTCGAACCGGGCGAAGGGCTAAGGGCAAAAGGCGAAGGGTTTTGCCCCCAACCTTAATCCCCGCCGTCACCCGGTTATTTGTAAGGTATCAGCGCCGCAATATTCTTGTGATCGGAAGCAGCGACGATCCCACCCTTGCGGAGGTTGCGCTTGTTCTTCCTGGTCTTGGTGGTGAGGATGTGGCTGGTGAACGCGTGGCTCATCTTGATCTTGCCTGTGCCGGTCTTGCTAAAACGCTTGGCGGCGCCCCTATGGGTCTTCATTTTAGGCATTGGTTACTACTCCTTTATGGTGGTGGTGTTTATTTTACTTTAACCTTGGGGGCCACGATCATGAACATGCTGCGCCCTTCCATCTTCTGCCGGACCTCGACGATGGCAATGTCGGCCAGCTCCTGGGAGAACTTCTCCAGGGCGGCCATGCCCAGCTCCTGGTGGGTGATCTCGCGTCCCCTGAAGACGACGGTGATCTTCGCCTTGTTCCCTTCTTCCAGGAAGCGGCGCACATGCTTCACCTTGAACTCCAGGTCGTGCACGTCGGTTTTGGGCCTGAGCTTCACTTCCTTCAGCTCGACCTGCACCTGCTTCTTCTTGGCTTCGGCTTGTTTCTTGGCCTGCTGATATTTGAACTTGCCGTAATCCATGATACGGCAGACCGGAGGTACGGCGGTGGGCGAAACCTCTACCAGGTCCAGTTGCTGGCTCTCGGCCAGCGCCAGGGCCTCGCGAAGCGGAAGAATACCAAGCTGCTCGCTTTCGGCACCTACTACCCTTACCTCTTTGGCCCTGATGGTCTGATTGATGTTGACTGTAGGTTTAGCTATGACGCCACCTCCTAATGAAAGCTTTTAACTTCGGTTTCGATGAATGAGACGAACTGGTCGGGAGTCATCCCTTCCAGGTTCTTGCCGTCGCGATAGCGTGGCGCCAGCAGGCCGCTTTCGACCTCCTTGTCGCCCACCACCAGCATGTAGGGAATCTTCTGCAATTGGGCCTCACGGATCTTGAAGCCCAGCTTTTCGTTCCTGAAATCCTTCTGCACCCGGACCCCGGCTGCGCGCAAGGTGTCGAAGGCGCGCTGCGCATAGGGGATCTGATTGTCGGTAACCGTGACGATGATTGCCTGAACCGGCGCCAGCCAAGTGGGGAAGTTCCCTGCATGGTGTTCGATGAGGACGCCGATGAACCGCTCGATGGCGCCCAGAATCACCCGGTGCACCATGACCGGACGCTTCTTTTCGCCGTCGGCGTCGACGTAAGTGAGATCGAAACGCTCCGGGAGGGTAAAATCGCACTGGATTGTAGCACACTGCCAACGCCTGTCAAGCGCGTCGCGCAGCTTGATGTCGATTTTCGGGCCATAAAAGGCGCCGTCGCCCTCGTTGATTTCGAAGGGGCGGCCCGAATCCTTGAGCGCGCTCAAGAGCGCCGAGGTGGCAAGCTCCCAGGCGTCGTCGGAACCGATCGACTTTTCCGGGCGGGTGGAGAGTTCCATCTCGTACTCGAAGCCGAAGATGCGCATCACGTCGGCGACGAAGGCGAGCACCCCCTTGATTTCCACGTCGAGCTGGTCGGGCGTGCACAGGATATGGGCATCGTCCTGGGTGAAGCCGCGCACCCGCAAGAGGCCGTGCAGAACGCCGGCCCGCTCGTGGCGGTGCACCGTGCCCAGTTCGAAGTAGCGCAGCGGCAGATCCCGGTAGCTTCTCAACTGCGACTTGTAGATCATCATGTGGGCCAGGCAGTTCATCGGCTTCACGCCGTAGCTCTGCTCGTCCACCGTGGTGAAGTACATGTTCTCGCGGTAGTTCTCGTAGTGGCCGGAACGCTGCCAGAGTTCGGTCTTCAGGATCTGGGGACCGAGCACGATGTCGTAGCCGCGCTTCAAGTGCTCCTTGCGCTCGAAGTCCTCAAGGATCGTGCGCAGCATGGCCCCCTTGGGATGCCAGATCACCAGGCCCGCGCCCACCTCGTCGTTGAAGGAGAACAGGTCCAGTTCGCGGCCGAGCTTTCGGTGGTCGCGCTTCTTCGCCTCCTCGATCCTTGCCAGGTAGGCATCCAGCTCCTTCTTGTCGGCGAAGGCGGTGCCGTAGACCCGCTGCAGCATGGCGCGCTTTTCGTCGCCGCGCCAGTAGGCGCCGGCGATGGAAGTGAGCTTGAAGGCCTTGATGAACGAGGTCTTGGGGAGATGGGGTCCGCGGCAGAGGTCGACGAAATCGCCCTGGCTGTAAAGCGAGACCGTCTCGGCGCCCAGGTCCTCGATCAGCTCGACCTTGTAGTCCTCGCCCATGCCCCGGAAAAGGGCGATGGCGTCCGCGCCGGACAGCTCCCTGCGCTCGATCTTCAGATCCGCCTTGGCCAGCTCGCGCATCTTTTCTTCGATCTTTTCCAGGTCCTCGGGAGTGAACGGGTGATCGACGTCGAAATCGTAGTAGAAGCCGGTCTCGATGGCCGGGCCGATGGTCACCTTGGCCTGCGGGAAGAGCGCCTTGACGGCCTGCGCCATCAAGTGCGAAGTCGAGTGCCTGATGATGGTCAGCGCCTCGGGGCTCTTCTCGGTGACGATCTCGACCTTGGCGCCGTCGGTAAGAAGCGTGTTGAGGTCGACCAGGGAGCCGTCGATCTTGCCGGCGATGGCGGCCTTGGCGAGACCCGCGCCTATCGAGGCGGCCAGATCAAAGATAGTCGATCCCTGCGGCAAGGCCCGTTGCGAGCCGTCCGGCAGAGACACCTTTATATCGTTCATGTGAAGCCCCTTTGGACAAAAAACCTTTTGACAAACAGAAAGAGGCATCGAAACTCGATGCCTCCGTCGAACCTCGTAAAGAAGGTTTCTTTCTGATGGTAGGCGCGGGCGGTTTCGAACCGCCGACCCCTAGCGTGTCGAGCTAGTGCTCTACCCCTGAGCTACGCGCCTGCTTTCCAGCTGAGTGCAACTCGGACTTTTTACCAATTTGGCCAATTAAAGTCAAGGCTTTTGTTGCACTAAGGTCAAACTTTCTCATTGGCTCTATTACAGGGGAGTCAAGGAGCCGACAGGTCCGAGCGCCCGAGCAAGTCCGCAACCGCGTTTGCGACCTCCCCGGGCGCCAGCTCCGACAGGCAGCGCGCCGTGCCGGGGCATGGCGGGGTGGTGCCGAAGCTGGTGCAGGGAGAGCAGGAAAGACGCCGGTTGAGGACCAGGTTCCCCTCCCCTTTCGGCCCCCACTTGGACTCAATCCCCGGACCGAAGAGCGACACGGTGGCGACGCCCAGGCCGACGGCGATGTGCAGCACCCCGGAATCGCCGGAAACAAGCAGGGCCGAGCGCGCGATGACGGCGGCGGTTTCGGCCAGCGAAGTCATGCCGGCGAGGTTCACCCCCCTCCCCTCGCCGGCGATGAGGTCGCCGGCGGCGGCGTCGGCGCGCCCCCCCACGACCGCCACGGCAACGCCGCTCGCCGCCAGGGTGCGCGCCAGTTCGCGGAAGCGCCCCGCGCCCCAGCGGCGCTCGGCGATGCTGCCCCCCGGGAAGATCGCCACCAGCCTTTTGCCCGACAGCGGCGCCAGCAGTTCCGCGGCCTGGCGGGCAGCCTGCTCGGGAACGGCAAGAAAAGGGATGCCCAGCACCGCGGGAGGAGCGATGCCAAGAGGCTGCAGGAGGCGAAAGAAACTGAGCGCCTCGTAGTCGTCGTGGGAATAGGCGATGTGGTGGGCAAAGAGCCGCTTGCGGTCGTTGGTGGCAAAGCCGATGGAGACGGGAGCGCGGGTCAGCCGGGCTACCACCGCGGAGAGCCGGTGCCACTGCTCGGAATCGATCACCACGTCGTAGCCGCCGCGCAGCGCCTGGAGAAGGTCGGATGGGTTGTCGTAGAGCAGCAGGCGATCGACGGCGGCGCAAAGCGAGAAAACCGAGCCGTTTCTCCGTTCCGCCAGCACCGTTATCTCGGCCTCGGGAAATCTTTCCTTAAGGGCGAGGAGAGCGGGGATGAGCAGCACGGCGTCGCCGATGCCGCCGGGACGGATGACGAGCAGGCGCCGCAGTAAAGCCATCTTCGGGGATTTCGCTGAGGGGAGGATGCGGGCAACAAGGCGCCCCAGAACACCGTCCAACCATTTCAAGAGACGTGTCGGCACCGGCGATCAATCCTGTTGTTCAGGTCGGCGGGGATGTCCAATCCTGAAAGTGACACGAAACAATTCTCCGATTTCGTCGAAGTCGACATCCTCTTTCATCGTTTTGAGCATCATGGGCACGCCCCTGCCCAACCCGTCGATATAGCGCATATTGTCGAGGTATTTGACGATAAACATGTTTCTGGATGCGGAATTGCCGTACCTTATTTTCTGGAGGGTGAGCGTGTTGGCGATCTTGCCCGGGGAGGTGATTTCCAGGCGATCGTCGAACAGATAAGCGGTCGTCTTTCTGTTGGCTATTGAATAATCCCTGTGGCAGACGGCATTTACCAGTCCCTCTCGTACCACTTTCGGTGGGATGGGATCATGTTCTTCTCTTTTCAATCCGACAATCACTGATGGATTCGGCAAAAAGAGTCTGATCAAGGCCGCCGCATTGTCTATCAGTTCAGGCAGCGTCCCGGTGATCTCTTTCTTATCGATGAGTTCCGCCGTAAGGTCTCCGCCTTTGAACACCGCGAAAACGATGGAACTTTGTGGGAGTCTTCTTTGCGGCTGCTTGCCGAAAAGAAGCAGACCGCCAACCGATGCCACCGTGCTTTCCTCGTGCGGCACAAGCACATCGGAGTTCATAAGAATGCTCAACTGTTCCTTCCGATCGAGCTTGATGAAATCTATGTTGTAGCAACCGTGCCAATATCGATGTACCTTTTCGAGATCGAGATCGCTTTCCGCAGTTCCTTCCACAGGGGATATGTCGAAGTGCACGAGTCCTGCCGATTGAAAGAGCCTGCTCAACTCCTCCTTGGATTCAGGTCTCACCGATGCCGACTTGAATTCAACGGCCGCATTTTCACCCTGCGAGATGATCTCGACCAGCGAACGCTCATTCATTGCTGCGATCCCCTTCAGTTTTCGTTAAACGGGGCGAATCCACCGGCTCCAGGGCGTGTCGTCCTTGGGGACTATGGCACAAAATCTTGCCGAGATCAAAGATTCTCGCACCAGCCTCGATCGCGTCCCCCCTTGACTCCCTCCCCTTGATCTCAGGACGGGGAAGACGAGGAAGACGGGAACGGGAACGGCATCGACGTCGCCTCAGCGCTCCATCATCTCGACGTACATCCTGAGGCCGATCAGCATGCTGCGCCCCTGCACGCTGAATTCCGCGGTGACCGGGTTGTATGCCAAGAAATTCTGTCCGACCAGGCCGCCCAGTTCCTCCCTCAGCGAACCCGGGCCGTAAACGCCGCTATCCACCAGCGCGGATAGATCTCTCTCCTTGCAGCAGCCGCTCTCGGAAGCGGCCCCGTTAAGCGCCGACAAAAGTGCGCGCTTCTCTTTGAAAAGTCCGGCATATTCTTCAAAGCAGCTGCGCATCTGTATGCATCTCTTGGTCAATTCCCGGTCAAAAGCGGCGTCGGGAACGGCTCCGTTTACGGCGGCCAACAGCATATCGCCCAGGAAACGGTGTATCTCGGCGCAACTACCGCCGAAGGTCTCCCAGATCCGGTCGATCTGTCGAGGATTTAAGGTGTAGGTTCTGATGCCGCTCTCGGTCTCAAGATTGCCAAGCCAGCCGTACACATCCTCCCGACTAAGATATTCGACTTCCATGAAATCCGAAGTCTTCTTCAGCTTGCTGTCCTTATAGATCCTCTCGATAAAATAGCCGTCGCTGGACGCTATGATGACATGGCAAAGGTGCGATTCCTTCGTCATGGCGACGAAGAAATTGAAAAGCTCCTTCAGCAGTTCCCTCTGGCCGTTCAGGTAAATCCCCTCCAGGGCCTGAAGCTCATCGATGATGATCACAGGGCGAATCCCTTTGGCGGCCAGTTTCAACATCTCCTTCTTCATGACGACGAAGGGGTCGAGTTCCTTCGCCTCCAATCCCTTGAGCGTTTCCACGCTGAGTTTGAAAACCTTGAGGTCGTACTCCCGTTTTTCCTTGACGTCACCCTTCTCCTTGGCATGATCGATCCCAAAGAAGACATGAATGAAGTCCTGGTACTGTTCGAGGAAGATTTCCCTCAAGTTGAAGAACTTTAGATCGAACGACTTGTCAGAGAGGCAGTCCTTGATGAAGCGGTAGATGAGCGTCGTCTTGCCGCTGCTTTTAGGTCCATAGACGAAGAGGATGCTGCTCGGCTCTTCAGCGACCCAGCTCTCCAGGAATCGCATTTCCTGCTTTCTATTTATAAATGGCGCGATTATGGTAGGTTGCATTGGTCATCTCCTGAATTCCCGGCATGGCGACTATGTCACAAAGGCATCTCAAGATCAATGTTCATGCCCCGCCGCTCAATGTCGGCTCCCGGCCGACGCCGACGATCCTCTCCACCGCCTCCACCCCCTGCATGAAACTGTGATCCATGTTGCCGACCTCGTATTTCCAAGCGCCAAAGCGCCCGCGCGAGTAGATACCATGTTGCTCGAGCCAAGGTTGGATGGCGGCCAAGGCGCGATCCCGGCCCAAGGTCGGCACGGGGTACGAATACGGGATGTCGATCAGGTGCCTGCTGGCGATCCGGCCCCTGTCCGCCTCGGCGAGCAGGCCGCTGTTGGTCAGACCCTGGATCGTCTGCTCCACGATGCCGTCCTTGTCCTCGGGCTTGCTGGTCGAGTAGCTGGTCTCGCACATGAGGGAGGCGTAGCGTCCGACATCGCCTCCCGGAACGTTGGCCGCGGCGTAGTTGTGGAAATTGGTGACTCGATAGAAGGGGGCGTTGGCCTCCGGGAAGTACATCCAGCACTTGGAGTCGGTGCGCGCCTGCTCCAGGCCGATGCCTACGATCAACCCGCCGTTGTGTATCAGGTCCCCGGTTGCGTTGCGCAACATTTCCGGCGCACAGCTGCAGGCCTTGACGAAAGTGTCGAGCGGCGAGGTGTTGATCAGCACGTCGTAGCGCTCGCTATGGCCGTTGGCAAAGCGGACCTGACGCGCCGCGGTATCCACCGAAACCAGTTCGTGGCCAAGGCGCATGCGATCGGCGAAGCGGCTGGCAATGCCACGATAGATGGCGCCGGTCCCCCCGCTTTTGGGAAACTTGAAGGTGCTGTTTGGTCCCCAGCTCAGGTCGTCGAGCCCTTGGGCCACGTTGCGCTCGATGCGCGCCAGATCGACGAGGTTGACGCGTTCGCCGATCCAATCCCGGCTCATGGTCTCGAGCGGCACCCCCCAGACCTTGGCGTTGTAGGGCTCCATGAAATGCCGCACAATGCCGCGACCGAACACCGCCTCCATCCAGGCGCGAAAGTTGCCGGCCTCGTCGGCGCCACCGGAGCGGGCGCGAAGCCCGTCCAGACACTCTTTGAGCGCGGCGTCGGGGAGATGGCGGACGTTGTTCTGGAAAGGGTACGGGACCCAACCGTTCAGGATGCGGATCCAGCTCTCCCGCTGGTGCTCGTGATACGCGTCGCCCAGGGCCTCGGCAACCGCCGCGTCGAAATAGTCGTAGTGAGAAAAGAGCACGTGACCGCCGACGTCCCAGGTGAAGCCGGCGCCATCCACGACGGATGCGGAAAGGCCGCCGACCCGGTTGCTGCGCTCGAAGAGCTGCCAGTCGCCGTGACCAAGCTTATTGAGATGATAGGCAGCGCCAAGTCCGCAGGGACCGGCGCCGATTATGCAAAACTTCATAAACGAGAACGCTCCCTCGGCAAATGAACTGCGGCCTCTTCCTGGCCGCTACTATCCGTGCAGGTTAACTCAACTGCAGTAATGATTAGTGTGGAGAATATGGCAGAAAATGCCGCTAAGATCAATATTTAGGACGAGATGAATGGCTAAGGAGCAAGAAGCACCAAATTTGTGGCGATTTATTACGCCAACTGTGTTATTCCAAACGTGTTGCCGCAACGACCATCAGCGTGGCGTGAAGGATTCGCATGTCGAATTTCGTGATCAAATCGTTCAAAATGCGTCAGACAAGCCTGCCGGCCTTATTCTTCTTCCTGGTCCTCTCTTTTTTCTTCTGCCTGCCGCTGCTGCGCAACCTGAACATCTCATGCCGCGGCGATTGGGATTACTTTTCACACCTCTACGAAGTGGCGTCGGTCACCACATTCGAATACGCCCAGTTGCCTTTGTGGAACCCCTACTCCGGCGGTGGACTGCCGTTGATCGGCAATCCGCAGTCGGGATTCCCTTCCCCCATATTCTTCGTGACCTCCCTGTTCGGGGTACTGCCAGGGCTGAAAATATCGGTATGGCTGCACACTTTCCTTGGCTTGTGGGGGAACTGGCTGCTAGCCGGCCAGTTGGGAATCAGGGGACCGGCCCGCTTTGCCCCTCCGGTTATCTTCATGTTTTCCAGTGCCTGGGCGCTGCACATCGCGGAGGGACACATCGTCTGGTTGCCGGCGGCAATCATTCCGTTGTTGGTCTTGGGTTATCTTAAAGGTCTGGACGATGCCCGCTGGCTGGTCTTTGCCGCCGCCTGCCAAAGCACGATGGTCTACGAAGGAGGAACCTACGTCCTCGGCTACGGGCTTGTGTTCCTGGGAATTTACGCCCTCGGCCTGGGCGTCCAGTCCCGGAGTTGGCGTCCGCTCTTGGCGCTGATCGCGGTAAATCTGGTGGCGGCAGGGCTCTCGGCGCCGAAACTGCTGCCTGTGCTGCAACTTTTAGGCGGCCACCCGCGCCTGGCGGGGGCGGCGGAATCTGTCTCCTGGGATCAACTGATCGGCAGCTTGATCGATCGAGACGGCTCTCTTGCCATGATCGAGATCAACTGCTACCTGGGGTTGCTCGTCGCAGTTTTGTACATATTGAGCCTCTTTCGGGTAAAAGGGCAGTTCCCCTTGATGGTCGCATCCTTGAGCCTGCTGGCCGTCGCTATTGGCAACTTCGCCGGTTGGGCGCCCTGGACGCTGCTGCATGCCCTGCCCTTTTTCCGGAATTTTCAGTGTCCGACGCGGGTGCTGATCGTTTTCTGTTTTTCAGCATCGATCCTGGTTGGGTTGTTATTAGGGCAGCGCGACCAAAAGGAGCCGGTCTGGATGCCTTACCTCGTTTGGTTGATGGTGATTGGAATCGCTGCCGATCTCTTTTCTTTGGGGTCGGGAATTCTTGGAGAGACTGCAAAGCCGATGCAAGTGTCATTTTTGAGATTTGACGGGGGACCGAGAAAACTGGAGAACCCCGCGCAACTTTATCGTGTCTTGCCCGGCGACTCGGCCGGCATCGCCAGGTCTGTCGCTTCGATGCACGCGCCGTTTTCCCAAACGAGAGTTCCTGGCCTTTTGCGTTTTGCCCACGGCGGGTGGAGTGATCAGTACCCTCACCTGCTGCATAACTGTGGGGTCGTCGACGCTTACGAAACCGTGCCGTTTGACCGGCACGCACGCGCCGCCGGCGATCCGGATTACAGCGGGGAATATTACCTTGCCATGCCCGGCAATGGCGCTGTCTCGCTCGTAAAATGGAGCCCCAATAAATTTGTCTATCATGTCGCGCTGAAAAAAGACAACATTCTGGTGATAAACCAGAATTACTGGCCCGGGTGGCGCACGTCTCAGGGGGTTCTCAAGTCATTCGAGGGGATGCTTTCCGTGGATCTAAAGGCAGGCGAGTATGATCTCAGCGTCAATTACCTTCCCGGCGGCTTCCTTGTTGGCGTCGCCATATTTTTAGCCAGTCTGGCGGCCGCGCTGTTTTTTGTCGCCACCAATGCCCGCTCGGCACGACGTTGGAAGGCAATATGACGCCCCGGACAGGAACAAACAAGGTCGCGCTCTCCATTGTGATACCGGCTTTCAACGAAGCATCTCGCCTACCTTTATATCTCGCCGAAATAGCGAATTACTTCGAGCCGCAGGACATCTCCCACGAGATCATCGTGGTCGACGACGGCAGTCACGACTCCACCGCCGAGGTAGTGGGAGGCTTTGCGGCGAAAAACGATAATGTGAAGTTGGTCCGGCTTGCTGCGAACTGCGGCAAAGGCTATGCGGTCAAGACCGGCATGCTTCAGGCCGTCGGGAAATTGCGGCTTTTCGCCGACGCCGACGGCGCAACGCCCATAATCGAATGGGAACGGCTGAGAAAGGCAGTCGATGCGGGAGCGGACATCGCCATCGGCTCGCGAGCGCTGCGCCACAAGGATTGCCTGGTGAAGGCCCATAGGCATCGGAAAGTCATGGGGTCGATCTTCAACGTGCTAGTAAAAACCTTCACCATGCGGGGATTCAAGGATACGCAATGCGGCTTCAAACTTTTCACGGCTGAATCTGCGAGCACCGTTTTTCCGTTGCAACGCATCGACGGCTTCGGCTTCGACATCGAGGTTCTCTATATCGGTCGGGAGAAGGGCTACACACTGGCTGAAGTGCCGATCACCTGGACGGATATTAAGGGCTCGAAGGTGAGTTTGACACTCGACTCGTTCAGGATGTTCACGGATATCTTCAGGGTCCGGCTGAATGACCTCAGGGGGCTTTACCGCAGGGGCACCGGTTCCGAGGGTAGCTGATGTATGATCAGGTAAAAAAAAGGATGATGCTCAGTTATCGGTTATAGAGAACAGCTGCCACAGACCTCCGGACAAGGTCTGGAATTTCTATACTCGTCGGTCATGCGGATGCAGCAGGGATGGCCCGCGCCCGTATAGTCGTAGTAAAATTCGCTCACCCCCCAGTTGCAGACCTTGTATTTCCGGTAGCGCGGGCTGATCCCATGAGTCTGCCAGGCGCGTCTCGCATTTTCGACCTGAAAAGCATGGTCTTCATGCAAAGGGTCGACCCACACCTCTTGCGGGGTGATCCAGAGATCAGCGCCTATCTCTTCGGCGAACTTTTTCACCGCCAGAACGTCCATGGGCGCGTTGCTCGAGCACTGGACGCAATTGATGCTAACCTTTTGTCTGGAAGCGGCGGATTTTATATTCTCAATCACCCTCGGCAAATCTTTCTTTCCTATCGACTCGAATACCTCGGGGTTCATCGTTTCCAGCGAAAACACATAATGATCAACATTTTCAACGTACGAGAAAGAACCGTTGGTAATAATCATGACCCTGTGACGGTGTTCCTTGGCAATATCTATTAGCTGTTGGATGTTCGGATGAAGCAGCGGCTCTCCAAGACCCTGGAGCTTTACGAGCTTACATTTGCCGTGCCTGCGGAGTATGCCTTCATAGATATCTGTAGTTATATCGCCATCGTTGCTTTTGTGATTACAGTGCATGCAATTGAAATTGCAACGCCTTGTCGGCTCGATCTGCACAGTACTATCGGTCAATATGGCCTTCCCGAATTGTTTAATCTTGTTAATGCAATTTTCAATAGACATCGTCGCCGCCAGAACCACTGATTTTATTAATACACATCGCCCTGTTGACAAGATCAACTGCACTCAGCCAGCTGAATTTCCATACATCGGTCCCGACATAGGATATCCGCAAAATGGCAACGACAGGATAAAGTAAAAATCGCGTGCATCCGGCGGAGCGAGACCAACTGGCGAAGAACCAGCTGGAGAGCGTCGAGCGACTGGCATAGGATCTTTTGCTAAAAAAACGAATCGCGGACCCGACGCTAAAGGGTGGTGCTACACGATGGACACCATGCCCTGCCTGATCAGCGGAGAATCGCAAATCACCTAAGGCAACAGCTTCTGTTCTGTTCGGGTAAAAAAAGAGTTTTTTCAATACGCCCAGCATCTGGGGCCGCACATGTTGATAGTCGCTCTCTTTTATGCTCGAACTATCAAGATTACCGAGAAAAGTCACGATTCCCTCCCGGATATATTGTATACGCCCCCAATTGCCCGGATGCTCAGGCATGCAGCACACAGGGACATGTCTACCCTGAGCGTCGACGGAGTAGCCGCGCACCATACCGTGGGAACCTGAGCACATCAGTTCCAGCAGGACCCTGAACAGGTCACGATAGCGATCGATCCCGGATGGTTCATCATGAGAAAAGAAGTAGCCGTTTTTCCTGGTGTCCGGCTCGCCGGCAAGATCAACGCCAAAGTAATAGCCGGAAATGCCGTTGGCGCCGAGACGCTCTTTAAAACATGCATGGATGACATCTTGGATGCCTCCGTGCCACCCCAGGTCTACCAGGCCCGGACTCGCGCCGTCGAACATCCCTTCCTGCTGCAAATAGCCGGCGAGGCTGAGCATGATCTCGCCGCTTCTGACTGCCAGCATTTCCTTCAGAATCGGGTCTGTCACCAGCAAATCACCGACGCTGTCGACAGTTTTACCATCGAGAAGGGAATCCAACCCGTTCATATTGACGCCGACGCGAAGCAACTGCTCATACAGGTCGTCAGGGTCAAGCTTCAACCGGTCCGCGATAATCCGGGGCGTCAAAAGGATCGTTTTTTCCTTGATCCACTCGATTGTTCGGACGTTGACCCCGGTTCCCGGGAGCGCGGGGAATACAGCGGTCCTCGAGACATACAGGTAACGGAGTTCGATGCCGATGTCCAGCCGTTTGGCAAGCTCCCTGGCGATGTCCCAGATGACTTCTCCGTCGCGAGAAAGGAAGTAGAGCCTGGTTATGCCGGCTTGCACCGCGTGCCGCAGGGTCCAGAGGACGAAGCCGACAAGTATGGGTCCGATGACGTTGCAGCCGATGCCGTAGAGAGCTCTTTCTTCGGCAGAACCGGTATCAAGTCGGGCCACCCTGGCGGCCCGGCTTGCTCCCGCAACGGAACTGCAGAAGGGACAGCGGCAGCGGTCGCCCCAAAGCCGTTCATACGTGTTGTAGCGCGCGCTTCTCACACTGAATGACCGGATACCGCACTTGAATCGGGGAACCAGATAATCGCTCCAAATATAGTCACCGAAGTGCACCATCTGCCGCGGGTTTATCCCAAGGTCTTTCAACACGACGCGAAACAGCGACCCGGTGGACTTCTTTTGTCCGAGCACTCCGGAGAGAAAAACCCTGTCGCCCGGTTCAAGAGCCCCGGCCCGTTGCAACATTTCCCTTACGACCTCCTCCGGGAGGTACATATCCGAGATATAGACGATCTTTTTGCCGGCGCGACGCATCTGGCTGATGAGGTTCAAGGTCGACCTCACGGGAACGCTGGCGTTGAGTTCTTCATCGATTTCCAGCACCGCCAAAATAGCAGCGTTCTTCCCCGAGCCCCAAAGATCCTGAGCCAGCAGCGCAACGATCTCGCCGAGGGTCACCTCTTCCCGGCCATGCAAGTTCTCCCTCGCCCTTAGTTCCGCGGCACGGCGCAACGCCGGAAAGCCTAGCTCCCTGCCGGGCAGGAGATCCTCTCGTTGTTTCAGTCCTCTTTCGACTCTGGCATGCAGATCGAGCGGGTGAAAAACGTTTCTGGTGACGACGGTGTCGAAGACGTCGAAGGAGGCGACTTCCTCGTCCGGAGGATTTGCAAATCGGTCCTTCATGCCGCCGCTTTTCTCACAACCACCTCTATGGAATATTCGCCGTCGCTGTGCATCTCTGGGTCCTTGATGGTGTGACCTTCAGAACACTCCTTTGCGTACACCAGCTCACAGTGCCCCAGTGCCTAATCGATCAAGGCGCGTATGTCTTTGGTGTCCGGAGGAAATTCACGTTCCAGGAGAAAAAAATGCTTGTGATCCCCGTTCCATCTTGAGGGAAGCCGCTCCTTTTTCTCATAGAGGTCGCGATGAGGAATGTAGAGGATGAGATACCCCGACGGCTTTACGACTCGCCACCAATTTTGCAGTGCTGCAATCGGATCGACCATATGCTCCAGCGTGTGCGACGAGTAGACGAAATCGAAGGAGGCGCTTTTAAGTCCCTGCAGAAGCTGTGCGTCACCGTTTTCGATATCCCAACCCTGGCAGTTGGCGGTCAGCAAATCTCCGCCGTAACCGACATCGAGGCCGCGACCGTTGCAGTAGGCGCTAAAAAAGCCTTCCCTTTGCCTGCGCGGCCTAGCCTTTGTCGACTTCAATGACGTTTTCGGCCTGCCGCCGTTGCGGTAGTAGCAATACAGAACTCGCCTCAGAACCAGCCTGATGGGTAATGGCAAACGGGATAGCAGATTGATGATTGCGTTCACGACAGCTCCCTATTCCTATTCGACTTGATCATTTTCGGTAAGCATGGCAACGGCAGCCAGGTAGACTGACTCGGGTTTAACGGCTTCAAGGCATGGTGGGGGACACTGATCTTCAAAGCAGCGGTCTCCACATCCCGAACATCCCAGCTCGTTTCTGACGATGACATGATCCACGTTCAGGGGCCTGCAATAGTCGACGAGACCTGCCCCGAATATCGCCACCAACGGCCTGTTCAGCGCAGCGGCGAAGTGCATCAAAGCGGTATCGGCAGTGATGACCAAATCAGCCAGACTCGTCAAGGCTGCCAGTTCGTTGAGCGTGAGCCGGCCCGCGGCGTTGACGCTGCGAGGGGCTATTCTTTCCACCTCGCAGGCTGCCGCCTGCTCGTCTTTGCCCCCGGCCAAAACGAAGGAACAGGCAAGGCGCTCCGACAGCTTGTGCATGAGTCGACCAAAGTTCTCACTTCCCCAGCGCCGTACCCTGTTCCCGGCTCCGACGTTCACCAGGATGAGCTTTCGGGTGGGGTCGTATCCTTGCAGAGCCAGGAATTCTCTCATCTGTTGCTGAGTTTCCTTCTTCACCGACAGAGCCCGGGTCACCGAGCCCTCTGCAACGCCGATCCTTGCAGATATCAAGGACAGGAAATCCCGCAGGTGAGAGATTTTATCCTCGGGGAGTGCGACCGGATCGCTGACATACTGCCGAAGAGCGAGCGACAGGGGTAGTCTGGGGTCAATAGGCGCGGCAACCCTGTTGCCCAGACACAGCAAGGCGAATAGAATTCCCGTGCCGAAATTGACCGGCTGCACGATGATGTCGTAGTTTTTCCGCCACAGTGCGGGAAGGCGGATCAGCATTTCTTTGAGGTCTCGAAGACCCAAGGCAGTCGGGACCGTCCTGTGCCAGGGCGCATCCCAGACCTCAAGACGATCGTACAGCGCGCCCGGAGCGACTGCTTCCTGCTCCTTTAGCAAAACAGCACCCTTACTCGATGCCATCACGGTCAACTCGGCTTCAGGGTATTGCCTCTTTATGGCTGCGAGATAGGGCATTGTGACGGTCATGTCGCCCAACAGATCTAGCCTTAGGAACAAGATCCGTCCAGGACGGTCAACCACGGCCCCCGAAGTACGGGCCAGTTTCCCGGCCGCGACCACCAAGCCGGCGACCGCAGCCAGCAGGCGGACCTTAATCCGTTCAACGCTCCGGCTTGACCGGAGGCTGGCGAGCTTTTCACGGATGCGCCGGTGATCATCATCCCCGGTAGCCAGATACCGCGCCAGACTGACCGCATTTCTGAAAAGCGCCGCAGGCGCGGGAGAGATGCCGATCATGGATGCGTACAACGATTGGTCCTCAACCGTCGGGTTATGGTTAATAAAGACGAAGAGTTGCCGGCACGGCAGCTTTTTCGCCAATTCGGCTGCCGCTAGCGGAATGGCAAAGAGCCGTACTTCGTCAAACGGCCCGGCTTCCTTGCACGCTCCGGCGGACCTGCCGCAAAGCGAAAACACCCCCAGGATGCTACACGATGGGTAGTGCTCCCTTATCTGGCCGAGCATTGAGGAGAAACGCTCGGCGAAGTCATGGCAATACTCGGCGAGTATGATTATCCTTTCGACCGCCTGGGCCTGCACCGGTTCAATGCTCTTTTCTTTCATCTACGTCTGACCGAAGAGGTGAGAGAGGCAAAAGAAACTTTTGTTTCCTGATGGAACAGTTCTCAAGCAGATAGTTCATAATGAAGTGATAGAGACGTATTCCCACAACCCTGCACAAGATCTTGAAGGCGGTGTTGATCCATCTCCTGTAGGTGCTTTTCCTGCCGTGGTCCGCCACCACGTCTTCGACAAAATCCATGTGCGTGGCGGGTTTTTCCAGCAGACGCTTCTTTTTGAGCAAAGAGTGATAGCTGTTTTCGCCGACTTGGAACGGATCCGCATAGTTTTGTGCGACAGCGGGATAAAGCCTGCGGGCAACGGGTCCGATGGCCGTTCCGTTCGTGTAGCAACCGTAGCGATAGCCCGCAGTGCGGGCCTCTTCGTGACCTTGTGCCAAAAGCAGGTCGCGATACCGATGAAAGAGTGCGGTCAGATCGCGGCGACTTTTGAGGGTGAAGCGGTTTTGGTATTTCGATATGCGTTCCAGATCGTGAAGGGTGATGCCGCTGAAGTGAAAAAAGATGAGCGGCACCTCGCCATTGATCAGGCTGCCGTCAACCCTCCTTTCGTGCAGGTTCCAGTAGGCCACGTTGTAGCCTTGATGACGCAGGACGTGCACCGACGACCAGTAAGCGGTGACCAGATTGAGCCACTTCTGGTCAACGAAGAGGCCGGTCTCAATCTCGCAATAGCAGGAGGAGAGACACTTTTCGCACCACCAGTCACAAAAAGCGGCAGCATCGTTGGAAGCCGACAACGCCAGGAAACCGAGGTTATAGGTGCCGCTGGAAAGGCAGGATTGTTCCGAAGGATTGCAGGTGTCGTCGGCCGGCAACGGCACCGTCATATGCGGGGTCACGATGATCGGGTACCGATCCAACAGCCGGAAAAGATCCTGCAAACCATGGTAGAGGAGAATGTCCGGGTCGAAGTAAATGACTTTCCTGTAGCCTTTTT
>CAIYDQ010000221.1 GCA_903925075.1 uncultured Geobacter sp. | reverse complement strand
TTGCTGATGTGCTTCGACATCGCCAACAACCTCCCCGAGATCAACGCCATCCAGAACGCCATGCGCAAGAAGTCGGGCGAGATGATCATGGAGGCCGAGCGCGGCGGGCATTCGGAGGACGTCTGCACCTACGTCAAGGCGGACATCGGCATGATGGCCAAGGGGAACATCGCCCCCAACGGCAAGCCGTTCCGCGATCCCGACGTGCTGCTCCTCTCCTACACCGGTTGCTTCACCTTCATGAAGTGGTTCGAGCTGTTGCGCGAGCAGTACAAATGCCCGACCGTCATGCTGCACGTCCCCTATACCGCCGACGGCCACGCCACCAGGAACATGCGCGACTACATCGTCAAGCAGCTGCAGGACGAGGTGATCCCGACCCTGGAGAAGGTCTCCGGCATCAAGTTCGACATCGACCGGCTGCGGGGCTACCTGCGCAAGTCGGCGCAAGCCGAAGACAACCTGGTCTGGATGCTGGAGCAGGCCAAGAGGAAACCCTCCCCCATCGACTGCTACTTCGGCGGGGTCTACTACATGGGGCCGATCTTCACCGCCTTTCGCGGCACCGACGCCTGCATCGAATACTACAAGCTTTTGCGCGACGAGATCCAGGAGCGCATCGACAAGGGGCTCTGTGCCCAGACCCCGGAAGGGGACCTGGCCGAGGAGAAATACCGGCTGGTGGTGGAGGGACCTCCCAACTGGACCTCGTTTCGCGAGTTCTGGCAGATGTTCTACGAGGCGGGCGCCGTGGTGGTGGCCAGCTCCTACACCAAGGTCGGCGGGGTCTACGACTACGACAACTTCCGGCACGACGCCGAGCACCCGCTGGAGACCCTGGCCGACTACTGCCTGGGGGTCTACACCAACCGCAATCTCCCCACCCGCGTGGACATGCTGGCCAGAAACATCGTCGAATACCAGGCGGACGGCCTGTTGATCAACTCCATCAAGAGCTGCAACTCCTTCTCCGCCGGCCAGCTGGTGATGATGCGGGAAATCGAGAAGCTCACCGGCAAGCCCGGGGCCTTCATTGAAACCGACCTGGTCGACCCGCGCTACTTCTCGGCGGCCAACGTCAAGAACCGTCTGGAGAGCTACTTCCAGATGATAGACCAGAAGCGCCGGGCCGGCGGCTCAGCCACCATCGGCAGTTAAGGGAGAGCACCATGCGTATATTTATCGGAATCGATCTCGGCTCAACCACCACCAAGGCGGTGCTGATGGATGAAAACCGGGCCGTTCTCGGCCGGGGGATCACCAACTCCCGCTCCAACTACGACGTCGCCGCGCGCGTTTCCAAGCAGGAAGCGAAGATCAGCGCCCGGTTCACCCTGTTCAACCAGGCCCTGGGGACCAAGGGGGGCGCCGACCGCCTGCTGGCCGACATGGAGCGAAACTTCCGGCTGGAGCAGTTCCTCTCCGAGCTCGGCCAGCTTGAGGAGGGGTGCGCCGCCTACCTCGACCATCCGCGCTTTCTAGAGAGCAAGGGGGCACTGCAGGAGGCCCTGGCAGGGGTCTTCGCGAAAATTCAGGCGGAAGCCCCCGGCATATACGCCGCCGACGCCGAGCGCAAGTCCGACTTCTTCCGCGACATCGCCGGCTCGCGCTTCATGAACATCGCCGAGGCGGTAAGCCGGGAGGCCGCGGTGAGCTTCGAGGCGCTGCTCAACATCTACGACAAGTCGATCATCGACATCGAGAGCCTGGTCTCCCCCGACGAGGTGGTCGCCAAGCAGCTCCTGAACGGGCTGTCGCGCGCGCTGCGCGAGGTGCAGGGGGTCGAGGTGAGCGAGGCCGACGCCCGGGCCGCGCTGAAAAAGGTGCTCGACGTGGAGCTTGAGGAGAGCTACGTGGTCGGCACCGGCTACGGCCGGGTCCGGCTCCCCTTCCCCAAGGAGCACATCCGCTCCGAGATCCTCTGCCACGGCCTGGGCGCCCACATGATGTTCCCCGGCACCCGCACCGTGCTCGACATCGGCGGCCAGGACACCAAGGGAATCCAGGTGGACGAAAACGGCATCGTGGTCAACTTCCAGATGAACGACCGCTGCGCCGCCGGCTGCGGCCGCTATCTGGGCTACATCGCCGACGAGATGAAGATCGGCCTGCACGAGCTTGGTCCCATCGCCATGAAGGCCACCAAGTCCACCCGCATCAACTCCACCTGCACCGTCTTCGCCGGCGCCGAGCTGCGCGACCGGCTGGCGCTGGGCGAGAGCCAGGCCGACATCCTGGCCGGTCTGCACCGGGCCATCATGCTGCGCGCCATGTCGATCCTGTCGCGCTCGGGCGGGGTGCAGGAGCAGTTCACCTTCACCGGCGGGGTCGCCAAGAACGAGTCGGCGGTGAACGAACTGAGGAAGCTGATCAAGGACAACTACGGCGAACGGACCATCAACATCAGCGACGAATCGATCTACACCGGCGCCCTGGGGGGCTCGGAATTCGCCCGCCGCGCCGTCATGAACTAAAGGAGAGAACGCATGACCACATCAATAGGCATCGACGTCGGCAGCGGCGTGATCAAGACCGCCCTTTTCCGGGTGGAAGAGGGCAAAACGGAGTGGGTCTCCCGCTGGGACGCCCGCATCCGCCAACGCGACCCGTACAAACTGGTCGAAGAGTCGATCGAGTTCGTGCTCGATCAGGCGGGGCTCAAGCGGAGCGACGTCCACTACGTCGCCACCACCGGCGAGGGCGAAAACATCAAAAACGCCACCGGCCACTTCTACACCATGACCACCCACGCCCGCGGCGCGCTCTACCTGAACAGCGAGGCGCGGGCGGTGCTGGACATCGGCGCGTTGAACGGCCGGGCGATCAGCATCGACGGCCGCGGCAAGGTGCTCAACTACCGGATGACCAGCCAGTGCGCCTCGGGAAGCGGCCAGTTCCTGGAGAACATCGCCCGCTACCTGGGGATCGCCCAGGACGAGATCGGGGAGCTCTCCATGAAATCGACCAAGCCCGAGCCGGTGTCGAGCATCTGCGCGGTGCTGGCCGAGACCGACGTGATCAACATGGTGTCGCGCTCCATTCCCCCCTCGGACATCCTGCGCGGCATACACGAATCGATGGCGGGCCGGCTGATCAAGCTTTTGAAATCGATCGACATCGTGCAGGGGACCGTGATGATGACCGGCGGACTGGCGCTGGACGCAGGTCTGGTGAAGGCGATCCAGGACGGCATGGACAGCCAGAAGATGGCGACCAAAGTGGCCACCTCCGCCGACTCGCTCTACGCGGGCGCCATCGGCGCGGCGCTCTGGGGCGCTTTCCGCTACGAAAAGCTGAAGGCGTCGGGGCAATTGGCGGCCGCCTAGCCGTGGCTCTATGAGCCATCATGTGCAGACAAACGAAAAGGAGACATATCATGGATGATTTAAAACTGCGCTCGCTTTGTGCCGCGGACTTGGATCGGGTATCCGAAATCGAGAGCAAGATAGCGGGTTCGCCCAGGAGACCTTTTTTCGAGAAGCGTCTCGCCTTGGCGACGGCGCAACCGGAAAGCTTGATCACCTGCGGCGCGGAGGCGGGCGGCGCGCTTTTGGGATTCGCTTTTGCCCGTATCCAGGGAGGGGATTTCGGAAGGCACGGTACCCTGGCGGTGCTGGACAATCTCAACGTCGCCCCCGAGGCTCAAGGCAAGGGAGTAGGAAGAGCGGTCATGTCCGGCATCGAGTACCGGATGAGGACCAAGCAGATAAGCACCTTGAAAACGGAGGTTAATTGGAGCAATCGCGCCATGACCGGATTTTTCTCCGCCGCCGGGTTCAGGTTGGCGGCCAGTCAGATCATCGAGCGCGACACCTCGCTGCTGCATGAGGACGTGGCCGAGGTTACCACCGTCAAGATGGACAGCAAATGGCAGGTCCATAGCGGCGCCGGAGGCAACGACTACGACAAATTACAACGGGACCGGGTTTTGGTCAGGTCCTACAAGCCCGACGACCTGGCCGCCATCGTCCGCATCGACGGCAAGCTTACCGGGCAGGACCGCTCCGCCTATTACGCCGTGAAATCCAGGGAGGTTTTGAACGAATCGGGAATTCGGGTCTCCGTCGTCTCTGAGGACGCCGGCATCGTCACCGGCTTCATCATGGCGAGAGTCGATTTCGGTGAATTCGGCAAACTCGACGCCCAGGCGGTGATCGATACCATCGGAGTCCACCCCGCCTACGCGGGTTCAGGCATCGGCCGTGCGCTGCTGTCCCAGTTGCTGCTCAATCTGTCGACGCTCAAGGTGGAGTCGGTCAGGACCCAAGTGTCGTGGGAGAACTCCGGCCTGCAACGCTTTTTGCACGGATGCGGTTTCCAGCCCTCCCAACGGCTTATCCTCACCAAGCTTTTGAGCTAGTCGGCCATTGCTCCGGTCTTAGCTAGGAGCGATGAAAGTTCGAAACGGGGACAGCGACAAACCCGTAAAAAAAACCGCGCGCGGCGTGCCTTCATGAAGGGCACGCCGCGCGCACGGATGTGAATTAAGGGATGCCGGGCTCCGGGGCGAATCGGCTGGCGCCGTCGACCGGACACGGATACGTAGGAACTACCCTGGCGTCTGCCGGCTGGACAGGGGCATTTCTTTGGTCTTTCTGTACAGCGTGGTTCTGCTCACCCCCAAGGCACGGGCCGCCGCCGAAAGATTCCCGCCGCACTCCCTTATCGCGTTCCTGATCGCCATGCTCTCCAATCGGTCCAGGTTGACGTCGTCAGCGACGCCGGGCGCGACGCTCGACAGGCAGACGACTTCGCGATACTGCTCCAGGAAGTCCTCGGAAAGATGCTCGACGGTAATCTCCCCGCTGCCGCCCAGTAGCGCCACCGCCGTCCTCAGCACGCTGTGCAGTTGTCGTATATTTCCCGGCCAGGGATGGTCCTCCACCATGCGGAGCAGCTCCTCCCCCAAGCTGACCTCTCTGCCGGCTCCGGCGATCTCGCGCACTATGGCGTGGGCGAGCGGCAGTCGATCCGCCCGGTCGCGTAGACGCGGCATGGAAATAAGCAGCCCGTTCAGCCGATAATAAAGGTCTTCCCGAAAGCGGCCCGCGGCGATTTCCTTGCGCAGTTTGCGATTGGTGGCGCAGACCACCGCGATGTTCACCGGGAAAGTCTCGCCCCCGCCAAGCGGAGTCACCGACCGCTCCTGCAACACGCGCAGCATGCGGGCCTGAAGTTGCAGCGGCATGTCACCGATCTCGTCCAGAAACAGCGTGCCGCCATCCGCCTCGCGTATCCTGCCGACGTTCCCCTTGCGCCTCGCCCCGGTGAACGCGCCTTCCTGATAACCGAACAACTCGGCTTCAATGAGCCCTTCCGGGATGGCCGCGCAGTTGAGCGCGACAAACGGGCCGTTGCGGCGCGGCCCGCTGCCGTGCAAGGCCTGCGCGAAAAGCTCCTTGCCCGTTCCCGACTCCCCCTCGATGATCAGGGGAATGTCGAAGCTCAACATCTTGCGCGCCTTTTCGATCAGCCCCCGCATGACGGGATCGCCCAACTCCAGCGATTCCAGGAGCAAATTGCCGCAAGGCCTTCCCGCGCCGACCTTGGCCGGGGCCTTCAACCGCGCATCGATCGGCACGGTTCTGGGCACGCCGGCCTCGAGCGCGGCTTTCACTCGGCCGAAAACAGCCATGCCGCTAACGGTGCGCAACTCAAGGACCGGTTGGGGAGCCGCTCCCGAGCGGGCGCAAAGCAGGTCGAGCGATTGGCCGAAAAGATCCGCAAAGCTGAGGGAAGCGACCTGATAACGGTCGAGACCCAGATGCAGCAGCGCGCTGCGATTGGCGGCGAGAAACCGCCCCTCCCGGTTGAAGACGGCGATCGCCTCGTAGAGGGTGCCTATGCATTCGGGACGGCTGTGGAAATGAAGGCGAATGCTGCTCTCGAATCCGCCGGAAAACATCTGGTTTTCGATCTGCTGGGCCGAGATGCGCACCAAGGCCAGAGTGTGCTGCTGCTGGGCGCGGCTGTCGCCGGAAACGTCGAGGACCCCGAGCAGAGCGCCGTAGGGATCGAAAATGGGCGAGGCCGAGCAGGTCAGGAAACTGTTCGAGGCGGCCACGTGTTCGACGCTGTGCACCACTATGGGCGATTGCTCGACCAAGGCGGTGCCGATGGCGTTGGTGCCGCGCACGGACTCGGACCAGATCCCCCCCGGAAGCAGCGTGACCTTGCGGGCCCGCGCCATGAAGTCCGCGTCGCCCAGGGAGTGGAGGATCACCCCGGTGGCGTTGGCGAGCACGACGGTGCTCGAACTGTTCTTGATCTGCTCGTAAAGGTTGTCCATCACCGGTCGGGATTGGGCGAGGAAGGCCCGGTTCTGGGCGGTGAGCCCTTCCAGCTCGCAACGCGACAAAACGGGGAGATCGTTCGGCTCCACCTCCACGTCCACTCCGCTGGCCATCGACCGCTGCCAGGAACGGAGGATGGCGTCGGGAACCACTCCCGTCGGCAGAGTGCCGCAGCGGAAGAACTCGGAGCGCGCCTTGTTTATTTTGACGTTGCTGACCAAAGGATACTTTTGCATGGTGCTCACCGCGTGCCGTTACTGAATAAACAACCGTGTTTTAAGATGCAACAAACGCGGAGAAAATGAAAGATTTTTGTAGGGTGTTCCAAATAGTTACACATGTCGCGCGACAGGTGGCCACTCTGACACAAACCACTCCCGGTCTTCTCGGCGAATTCTCTCAGCCTTGGAGCGCCGTCTCGTTCTCCCGGAGCGGTCCCGTTTATCGCCGAGCGGTCCTGCCCTTGCCGTAACTTGCAGTAAAGCTGCGGCCTTCGGGAATCGTGCGCGTCCCGCTTTCAATTAAAACGTAACAATGTTTTAAGATTGGCACATGTCCTGCTCTACTGCCCGCAAAGGATCCGTGCTTGGTTCGCAAATCAACGGAGGCCTCAACATTACCAGACAAAGCAAAAGGAGACACGCATGCAAAAGCCAATGGACGAAAGTTACAAACTCTACATCGACGGTCAGTGGGTGGAGGCCAGCGAAGGGAGGACGACCTCGACGTACTGTCCCGCTAACGGCGAGTTGCTCGCCACCTGCGCCGACGCCAGCAGGGAGGACGTCGACAAGGCGGTGAAGGCGGCCTGGAAGGCTTGGGACAGTTGGAAGAAGGTCAGCCCGCAGGAGCGCTCGGCCATGCTTTTGAAGATCGCCGACTTAATCGACGCCAACGCCGAGAAACTGGCGTTGATCGAGACCATGGACAACGGCAAACCGATCCGCGAGACGCTGGCCGTGGACGTCCCGCTGGCTTCCGACCACTTCCGCTATTTCGCCGGCGCCATCAGGACCGAGGAAGGCCAGGCGGTGATGATCGACGACAACACCATGAGCATCATCCTGCGGGAGCCTCTGGGCGTGGTGGGGCAGATCATCCCCTGGAATTTTCCGCTCCTGATGGCCGCCTGGAAGATCGCGCCGGTGCTGGCGGCCGGCGACTGCACCGTGATCAAACCCTCGACCTCGACCCCGCTCAGCCTATTGGAACTTGCCAAACTGCTGGATCAGGTGCTGCCGCCCGGCGTCGTGAACGTCGTTACCGGCCGTGGATCGGGGGCCGGCAATTACATGCTGGAGCACCCCGGCTTCCGCAAGCTCGCCTTCACGGGCTCCACCGGCATCGGCTACCAGGTCGCGGAAGCGGCCGCCAAAAAGCTGATCCCCGCCACCCTGGAGTTGGGCGGTAAATCGGCCAACATCTATTTCCCCGACTGCCCCTGGGAAAAAGGGATCGAGGGGCTGCAGATCGGCATTTTGTTCAATCAGGGCCAGGTCTGCTGCGCCGGCTCCCGGGTATTCGTCCACGAGGACATTTACGACCGGTTTGTCGCCGACGCCGTCAAGGCTTTCAATGGCGTCAAGGTCGGCCTTCCCTGGGAGAAAGACACCGTAATGGGCACTCAGGTCGACGAAAACCAACTGAAGCAGATCCTCGAATACGTCGAAATCGGCAAGAAAGAGGGCGCGACTTTGGCCTGCGGCGGCGTCAGGGTGACCGAAAACGGCCTGGACAAAGGGGCGTTCATGCGGCCGACCCTGTTGACCAACGTAACCAACGACATGCGGGTCGCCAGGGAAGAGATTTTCGGACCGGTGGCGGTCGTGATCAAGTTCAAGACCGAGGAAGAGGTCATCGCCATGGCCAACGACAACGAATTCGGCCTGGGCGGCGCGGTCTGGACCAAGGACATAAACCGGGCGCTGCGCGTGGCCAGAGGCGTCGAAACCGGCAGAATGTGGATCAACAACTACAACAACCTGCCGGCCCACGCCCCCTTCGGAGGCTACAAGAATTCCGGCATCGGGCGCGAAACCCATAAGATCATTCTGGAACATTACACCCAGACGAAAAACATCTTCATCAGCATGACGGAAACCAAGGTCGGCTTTTACTGAAATCCCGGCGACCCGGCTTCATGACCGGCAAAGTGCCAGGCTGCCCATCAAAGCGGCCTGGCACTTTTTGCCTTCGATTCGGCCCGTTGCAAGCGGCCGAGCGCACCATTGCAAGCGGCGGAGCGCACCGTTGCAAGCGGCCGAGGGCACCGTTGCAAGCGGCGGAGCGCACTTTTTTCCGGCGGAACCCCCGACTTTTTTACCGTGAGTCCCCTCCCCTGCCCGCTCATCTCAGACACTGGAAAATCCCGGTATTCCAAAGGCACGATCCGCACTGTACGTCCCGGATGTGGCAGTCCTGCTCGAACTCCTCGGTCTGCACGTAATCGCACGGGGCCACGCTGCAACTGGCGCAAAAAGAATAATCGTAGGCGAGCGCTCCCTCGCGAAACGACTTGAATTGAGCGCCGTTCCAGATCTGCAAGAGATCCCGATCGGCGACATTGCCGAAGGTTTTGGTCCTCACTTTCTGATTCCAGCCGTTGGCAAAGCAGTCGTAGCGATGCCACAGAAAGTAGCAAGGGGAAATTTCCCCCGACCAGGATACGAACGCGCTTCCTTCCTCGATGAAATTGCATTTGCGTTGCTGCTTGAGAGCCACTTCCGGCAAGCGCAGATCCAGTCCCGTCCTGTCGGCAACGCTCCTGGCCGCGTCGAAGATTTCGCTTACCTCGTCGATACGGGGCTGCTCCACCTGGAACAGCTTTTTCAGGTCGAGCACTATTTCCCGTCGCGCCGCGTCCGCTTTCATCGCCTCGACCATGGCGACCAGCGCCTGTTCTTTCCGCGTGCGGCCGTATTTGAAGACCACTTCAAAATAACGCTCAAGGTCGATGCCGATCTTGGCCGCTTTTCGATGCCACGAGCGATAGAGCGCCAGGGCCTGATCGGAAACGTTGCAGAATACCGCCTGGTCGGCGTGAAGCTCGTGGTAGGGGAGCACGTGGGTGACAATGGCAAAACTCGCGCCCCTTCCGGCCGCCCAGGCGAGCGTTTCCGGCAGGCCGCCGATGTTTTTGCGCATCGACACGAACTCAATGCCGATCTCCACTTCGGGTCGATGGCAGAGCTTCTTGGCTTGGTCGAGGGCGGCCAACGCACCGTCTATCTTGTCCACTTCCGCTCCCTCGCGCATGGTCTTTAACTGCTCGGGAGAAATGGCGTCTATGGAGATGCAGACCTTGTCCACTCCGGCTTCGATGAGCGACGCGGCGCGCAGCTGCGACATCAAGAGGCCGTTGGACTGGAAGCCGATCCATCCGGACGGCGGCATCGACTTTCTCGCCTTGCGTATGAACTGCTCCAGGTGGCGGTTCAAAAGAGGCTCGCCCACGCCGTTCAAAACGAGCGCTTCGAGCTGCGGAAAGGCGCAGTCGAGTCGAGCGAACAGTTCAGGCGAAAAATCGCCTTCGCAGATCTCGCTGTCGCGGGCCTGTTTGACGCACATGGCGCAGTTGAGGTTGCAGCGGGTGGTCGTTTCGACGAAGATCTTGGAGGGAAAAGCGCGCAGGGGCGCGTCGATTGCGGCTTGCTCGTCGGGGAAGCCTTCTCTCAGGGCATTTCTCACCATCGTACCATCCAAATCGCGGCGCAACCAAAGCCGCTGCAGCGCATCGCCGGTGATAACAACAAAAAAAGGGCGCTCTCAACATGGAGAGGCCCCTTGACGTCCCGGAATGGTTTCCGGCGCATTGGGTCCCCTTTGCAAAAGGAAGGCGGCGCCGTTTCCGGCGCGACCCGATGGCCGGGCGCCGTAAGGATTTCCCTGTTAGGCGCTTCGGCTCGGAGACAGCTGTTTGGATTGTAAATTGTACGAGGCGGCAGCCTGGATCATCGGGCGGGGATAGGATCGTCGCCGAAATCCCCCGCCGAAATGCCTGCCCCATCGATATTCCGGTAAATAGGTACTACAATACTATTAATTGGTCAAGAGAAAAAGCTACGGTTCATTTGACCCTGACTACTTGCCGAAGCGGTACTCGGCCCCGCCGTACACCAGTCTGCCGGGCCGGGGTATGCCGTAACTCTGTTCGTACTCCCTGTTCAACAGGTTGTCGACCCCCGCGTACAAGGTCAACTTGCTCCCGAAGAGTTTCTGGGACAGTTTCAGGTTGACCAGCAGATAGTCGGCAAGTTTCAGCTTCTCCACGGTAGCAATCTGCTGCTTGGAGTAGACGAAGGAGTTGGCCACATAGATAACCGAGACGAAGGGGGTCATTCCCCAGTCGAAATCGTACTTGCCGCTCACGGTCATCTTGTCTCTGGGAACGTACTGCACCTCGTCCCTGCCCACTCCGGAGAGATCCTGAGATCTGAGGTAGGTATAGCTCGCCTTCACTGCCAGCCGGGGGAAGGGATTGGTATCGAGGTCGGTTTCGAACCCGTAAAAGCGGTACAGGGAAAAGTTGGTATTCTTGGCCGGCGTGACGTTCTGGTTCAAGACGATGACGTCGTACAGGTCGCTTCGAAAACCTTCCAGCTTGAACTGACTGTTCCAGGGAAGCTTCTGCTCCATCCCCAGCTGGTAGTGATACACCTTCTCCGGTTTGAGATCGGGGTTTTCCGTGTCTTGCAGATAGAGCTGGCTCAGCGAGGGAAAGCGGATGTTCCTTTGGAAGGCCGCCTTGAGGCGGGTCGGCTTGAATAGATCATAGTAACTGCTGAGCGATACGCTGTAATCGGAAAGGGTTGTCTCCTCCCTGATCTGCCAATGATGGGCGATCCCTACCGTGACTCCGAGCTTCTCCAGCGGATTCACCTGATACTCCGCCGCCGCGGAACAGATGAAAAGATCCTTATGGTCGGAAACCGGGAACAGCAGATAGGGAGGGCTCCCCCCGCCGATGCCGTGCCCCCCCTGGGCGCCGGAGCCGCCGATATCGGCGGTATTGCTACCGGGGTAACTGACGCTGCCGCCGGTCTTCACCTCTCCGGAGTCTATCCAGGTGTCCCACTCCCCGGAGAGCGCAAAGGTGACGGTGCCGGCCGCTCCCAGGTCGTACTTCGGCTGTATGGAGGCGCCACAGGTGATCCCCCGGTTTCTCAACCGGTAGGAGTTGGGTAGGGAGATCTTGTCGAAGGAGTTGTAGTTTTCATCGTCGTACTGGTTGTTGTCCTGGTCGATGCGGTTGTAGTAAAGCATCGACCTCACGCTGAGTGCCGGCGAGACGGCCCAGTCCGAGGCGAGCTGCAGCGTGTAGCCGCCGTACCAGTCCACGCGGCCGAAACGGGCCGGAGGTGCGTAGGGGTCGAACTTGTTGTTGATGGCGCTGGCGGGCTTGCCGTACCCCCCTTGCACCCAGTTGCCGGTCAGGGCGACGGTAAGATCGCCGTTCGGGGTGTAGCCCAGGTTGAAGAAGGCGTTTTCCCTGTGACTGTCACTGTTTTTCCGGTAACCGTTCGCCTCCTCGACGCTGGCGGTAAAGTCCCTGGCCAGCGGAAAGTGATCCCTTCTGAACACGCTGCCGCTGGCGAAGAAATCGAACAGCCCTTTGCCGCCGGAAACGCTCCCCTTCGCCAGATACGGCTGCCCGTCGCCGGACTCGAACCCGGCCATCCCCCCCACCCCGTTTTTCCCCTTCTTGGTGATGATGTTGATCACCCCGCCAAGCCCCCCCTGCCCGTAGAGCACCGAGCTGGCGCCGGCGACGACCTTGATCATGGCGATGTTTTCCACCGGGATCATGGAGGGATCGAACTGCTGGTCGAAACTGGAGTTCATCGGCACGCCGTTCAACAAAAGCAGGACGTGCCGGGTGCGAAAGCCCCTGATCTCGACCCGCGGCACCCCTTCGTTGCCGACCTGGACGCTTACGTTGGACATCAGGGCGAGCGCCTCGTCCAGGGTCCTGGCGCCGGAACTCTTGATCTCTTCGGAAGTCATGATGTGCACGCTCTGGGCAGCCTCGATCCCTTCGACCCTCCCCGACACCACGACCTCTCCCAGGCTGAAGATGTCCTCGCTCTGGTCTTCGGGCGACCCCATCGCCATGCCCCGAGAGGCGTTGAAAATCACCATCGTCAAGCAGACGGCCGCCAGCGCGACGTTCTTTATTAAGCGCATGCGCCGACCCGCACCGATCCTTTTGCCGTCAGACTTCAAAAGCGACTCCCCCTATTTCCATGCCACGCTGCGAGTTACTTCCAGATTGGACACCGCGTTTCCCGCCAGGTCGAAGGCGCTGAAGTCGGCGACGCCGAAACCGCCGGCCCCCTGGCTGAAACCGGGCGCAAGGTCGCAGTTGACGGTGACGAACTCTCCGGGAGCGAAGCCGTCGGATTTGACGATCTGCAGGTAGATGCACCCCGAAACGGCGGAGTACCTGGCTACGGCCACCGTGTTGGCCGCGTCGGCAGCGCCGCTTTTGACCACGACTCCGTCGGCGGTCTCGCCGGAGCCGTCGGGCTTCACCTGGACCGACGCCCCTTGGGGAAGATTCAGCGTCACGGTGATGTCGCCGATGGCCGGCACGGCGCCGGTCGCCACGGCGCTGATTTTCACCACCGCCTTACCCGGCGCGCTGCCGCCCTCCCCTCCCCCACCGCCGCCGCATCCGGCCAGCAGGAGGAGCATGAGGTGCAAAAACCCTGCTGCCATCCTTTTCATCCCTGGTTCCTTCGCGCCGGGTTCGACCCGACGACTGCTCGTTGTATTCCCGCTACCAGGTGTCCAGCCCCACCACCCGCCTCAGAATCACGATCACGTCGCCGCCGTCGATCTTGCCGTCGGGATGCGGCTTGCCGTCCACCAGGGGGGCCACGTCGCAGGCGGCCTTTTGGGCTTCGCTCAAGGTCTGTAAGCCGACCGCGAAGCGCAAGGCCATCAGTGCGTCCGTCAGGGAAAGGGGACCGCCGCTGCCGTTCAGATCCCCGTACAAGGGCTCGGTGGTGAAGCTCCAGCTCTGCGCGGCCAGCGGGTTGCCGGCCGGGTCCTTGATGCCGCCGGAGAGGGTGGCGGTATAGGTCGCGTAATAGGAAAGCTGGAGGCTTGGCATGAAAACGGCGCTGTTCGTGGCCGGCTGGTAGCCCACGCTCCCATCCACCGCCTGCCCGCCCGCGTCCCGCACGCTGAAGGTGGTGGCGTCGACGGTGGCCGGGTTGAGCGGCTCGCTGAAGACCACGTTCAGCCGGCTCTTGACGCCCACCACCGTCGCCCCGTTGGCGGGCGCGACGGAAATGACCGTCGGCGGGGTCAGGTCGGGGGGGGCTGCCGTGGTGAAGCTCCACGAGGCTCCGGCGCTCAGCGCGTGCCCGCCGGCGCTCCTGATGCCGGAGGAGAGGGTGGCCGTGTAACCGGTGCTGAAGGAGAGCGCGCTTCTCGGAGTAAAGGTGGCGGTGCGGCTCGCCTGGTCGTAGCTTACCGTGCCGGGGAGGCCGCTTACCGTGAAGGTGCCGGCATTGACCGTGGCCGGATCCAGATTCAGGCTGAAGGTGGCGCTGACGACGCCGGCGACGTTCACCCCCGAGGCGCCGTTGGCGGGCGTGGTGGAGAGTACGGTCGGCGGGGTGACGTCTACCGAGGACGCGGTAGAGAAGCTCCAGCTGCGGGGCGCAGCCAGGGCGTTGCCGTTCAGGTCCTTCACGCCGGTCGAGACGGAAACCGTATAAACCGTGCCGGGAGCAAGCAGACTGGCTGGGATGAAGCTCGCGGTTCGGCTCGCCTTGTCGTAGACGACCGTGCCGGGAACGTTCACCACGTTGGACAGGGTGAAGCTCGAGACGGTGATGCTCCCCGGGTCGATATCCATGTTGAAGCTGACCGTCGCCGTGGCGTTCACCGAGACGCCGCTCGCTCCGTTCGCCGGGGCGAAGGATTGCACCGCCGGCGGCGAGCTGTCCCCGGGAACGGCAATCCAGCCGCTTTGGGCCGCTCCCGCGACGAAGGGCGGCCGGGTCGGGTTGTCGTATTCCCGGTTGTAGGCCATGAGCCAGCCGTTATGGGAGGTCCAGTCGCCTCCGTCCAGAAAGAACCTCCCCCACATCGGCGAGGACTTGGTGGTCATCACCACCTGGTAGACGGTTCCGCCGGCGTTGTACCCGGTGAAGAGACCTGGTTGGGAAGGTCCGTTGGTCATGCCGAAGGTCCTGCTGGGAACGGCGACCTGCACGCCGTTCATGACCGAGTTCACGTGCACCGGGAGTGCGGTAGGCCCGGCACCGAGCCAGGCCTCGTAGGCAAAGGGGGGCACCCCGGTCAGCGGATCGACGTCTTCCTTGGTGTTGCCCGGCGCGACGGGGATGGCGGTGTCGATGCGGTAATCGATGGGGACGATGCTCGAAAATTGGGCCGAGGTCGGCGTGAGCGTGGCAAGGGTAGCCGGGTCGGGGATGGTTCCGCCATAGGCGAAGGAGGTCGTCAGGTCGCCGATGCCGGCGGCCGTTTCGATGTCGAAAAAAGACGGCCCCCTGTTGGTTCCCGACGGCCGAAAGCTGTAGGTATAGCTCCAGAGCTGGCCGGTCGCGTCGTAATCGATCGACCAGTCGAACGCATTGCCTTGAAAGGCGTTGATGGCGATCATCTCGCCGCTGAGCGCCCCCGTATAACTGAGCGAGCCGGACATGAGCGCGGCAGTCGCATACGAGCCGATCAACAGGCTGGCGCAGACCATCGCGGCCAGGAAAAAATTTTTCGCGTTGCCTCTCAAGAACACCTCACTTCAGTCCGACGAGCATGCTGTCTCCGGAAGCGTCGCTCCTGGTCAGGACCAACAGGTCGCGGTTGTAGGAGAGCGATGCGTGTTCGTTGTAGTACTTGCTGCTGATATCCTCCAGGCGCCAGGTGGAAGGAACGCCGATGAGGCTGCCGTAGGAAACGAAATCGTAGTAGCTGTGCAGCGCCTTGCCGCTCGCGTCGTGGTAATGGGGCTGGCCGTCCTGAGGCGCGGAGGTGAAGTTCGCGAAATCGGTGTAGAGCTTGGCGTCGGGGTTGGGATCCGCATAGTAGGCGAGCGCGAAGCTGTCCGAGAGCCGGGTGGCGCCGCTGCTGTCGGTGTAGCTGGGGAAGCTGGTCTGGCCGGAACCGGTGATGGACAGCGTGCCGTAGGCCCAGGAGGCGGCTCCCGGATTGCCGCCGGAGGAGGCGGTGCAGCTAAGCTTGTGGAACTTGTAGCTCCCGGCCAGGTCGTTCAGCCCCGGTTGCGGCAGCGCCTGGTCGGTCGGGATGAAACAGAGCTGGATGATGCGCAGGAAATAGCGGGCATTGCCGCCGTCGGCGTCGGTCACCGTCGCCACCCCGACGACCACGGTCTTGTCGGCGGTCATCCTGCCGGTAAAAAGCACCTCGTTAGCCTTTGTCGGGACCAATGTGTCAAAACTCGGAATCGCGACCGGATCGACCACGTTCTCGAAGTTCCAGTACTCGCTCACCAGACCGGTCTGATCGATGCCGAGGCTGGTCACCTTCCAGAGGTAGTCGTAGTTGACCACCTTGAAGCTCGGGGTGGAGAAATCCCAGTAGATAACGTCCTTGTACTGATCTTTCCAGACGTTTCCGTGTTGGCCGACCTTGGCGTTGGCGTATTCCCACTCCGTGTTGGAGCCGCTGTAGAGCTGGTGGTAGGCGAAGCGGGTGGGACCGTTCCCCTGCAGGTAGGGGTCGTTGGGATTTTGCCCCGAGCCGGTCCCGCTGATGTCCTCGATGCCGTAGTCGGGCGCCGAGTCGTCCTTCTTTGCCTGGAAGATGGTGATCGCCCGCGATTGCAGGCCGGGCGACCAGGTGGCCGTCATCAACTTCTTTCGCGAGCCCATGATGCCGTGAAACTGCCCCCACGCCCCCGCTCCCGATTGGCTCAATTTGCCGCTGCCGTCCACCTCCAGAACGAAGCCGTCGGGAGCCTGGTCTTTGTCGGAGCTGTCTAAGAATTCCGAGATGACCGCGTTGCCGGCGGCGTCTACCGTCAGCGTGCCCTGTTCCCATCTGGCGTCGGGGCCGGTTACCAGGGTGTGGAAATACCAGACTCCGGTCAGGTCGGCTTGGCCGATAGGCCCCGGGGCCGCTGAAACCTGCACGGAGTCGACGCTTTCCCCGTCGCGGTTGAGCGCGGTCACCATGAATAGGTAATCGATGTTGTTGTCCAGGCCCTCTATCACCAGCGACGCGGTCGAGGTGTTGATGACGGTGGCGTTCGCCCTGGTGACCCGGGTCGAAGTCAGCCCGCAGACGTAATAAATGTTATAGGTCGTAGCCTGCGGGTTGCCGGTCCAACTCAAGGTTATTACACTGTTGCCGGATTCGGCCCGCACTCCGGCAACCTGTTTCGGGATACCGGGATCGAAGCGCACGGCGTCGCCTTGGGCGCTGTTGCAGCCGGACAGCGGCAGCGCGCCCAAGGAGAGCAGCAGGAATAGGGTGACTACTTTCAGGTAAATCTTCAAACCGATGACTCTCCTCTACAGCCGCAGCGGGTTACGGGGTCGCGCCGACCGTTACGGTGGCCCCGGTGACGGCGCCGCCGTTGGCGTTGACTACTTTCGCGCCGGCCTCAAGCAGGCTGTTGCCGAACGCCGCCGTCGTCCCTTGGGCGACGGCGCAGCTTATCTCCAGGAATTCGCCGGCGGCGAAGCCGTTGCCGTTTACCAGGGCCAGGTGTACCTTGCCGGGGACGGCTCCGGAGGCGGCCGTGTATCTGGCGGAGGTCAAGGAACTCCCCGCCGCCGAACCGACCACCGACAACACGGCAGGGGCGACCGAGCCGGTGGCGTCGGCCACCAAGGTGACGCCGGAGGGGAGGTCCAGGGTCAGGTCGACCCCGTAGACCGTGCCGGATACTCCCGACACGCTCAGCTTGGCGACCGCCGTCTTGGAACCGACGTTGACCAGCTCAGCCGGGATGGTGGCAGCAGTGACGCCGGTGGCGTTGTTGGCGTTGCCGGTGAAATCGGTCAGCGCCCGGGCAAACTGGGCAGCGGTTTGCGCGGGATCGCTGTTCGCCTGGATCTGGGCGATGACCGCGAAGGCGGCATCCGCCGTGTTGCTGTTGGCCATCTGCGAAACGGCGGCCAGGGCCAGCGTGTAGTTTTTCTGCGCGGCGCTGACCCCGCTCGCGTTCAAGGCCGACGCCGACGCATCCACCGGCTTGGTGGCGATGACGTCCAGGTTGAAAAAGGCGCTCACCTGGGCGTTTGCCTGCTGGATGCTGTCCTTGGTCAGCGCGCCGCCCGCCTTCTGAACGGCAAGCTCGGTGAGAGGCGTGACCGATACCGCGATGCTGCCGACCACGCTGTCGACGGCCGCGCGCAGCGGTTTGTTCGCGGCAATGGTCACCGGTTGCCCGGTTGCCTCGTCGGTGTAGGTCCCGCTCACCTCGACCAGCACCGCTCCGGCATAGCTCCCCAGGTCTGCGGCGTAATCTCCCTTGGCGCCGGTCGAGGTGGTCGCCAACAGGCTTCCCTTGCTGCCGTCGGCGTTCAAGGCGTAAACCTTCACGTTGTTCGTGCCGTTCTTGATCAGCCCTTTGGAGGCGACTCCGCTCAAGGCGTGGGTCGTGCCGCCTCCCCCTCCCCCGCCGCCGCAGCCGGACAGAAGCAAAGCCGTGGTGGCGATTATCATGGAAGCCAGGGTTTTCAATCTCATAGTGCACCGCCTTTTCTCGTTGTGGTTTGTTCAACTCTGCGCGCCGACGGGGCGGCCGGCCAGGCCACCCCGATGCCGTCGCTGCTACCAGGCCGCCAGTCCCACGCACTTGCGCAGAATCACCAAGGCGTCTCCCACGTCTATCCTGCCGTCCGGCGCGGGTTTGCCGTCGATGAGCGGCGCCACGTCGCCGCGGCCGATTTCCTGCGCCGTCGGGACATGGAGCCCGACCGCCGACTGCAATGCCAGCAGGGCGTCGGCGACGGTCACCGAAGTTCCCCCGGCCATGTTGCCACCGGGGATGACCGTCAGCGGGACCGTGGTCGTGGCGGACGCATAGTTGGCGGCATCGTTGGGGGTGAAGGTCACCGACAGGGTCCGGCTGCCGGGATCGAGCAACAGGCCGGCTGCCGGGGAGTAGGCGAAGGCACCGGTGACCGAGGCCGTCGCGTTCAACTGGGTAGGACTCAACGCCGCGCTGGAGAGGATGCCCGCCGGGTTGCTCCAGGCAAGTAACGGCGTCGCCTTGTCGATGATCAGGGTGCCGGCGACGCTCCCCAGGTAGTTCGCGTCGACGACGGTGGCCGTCACCGCATAACTGCCGGCGGCGGTCGGGGCCGCGGCGGCGCCGTTGTAGGTGATGGTCACGGAGAGCCCGGCCGGAGTCGTGCTCGCCGTGGCCGCCTTGGCCGTCCCGTCGTAGCTGAAACTCAGGTTCCCCAGATTCGCCGCGGCGGCGGCCTTGGCGATGGTCAGGGTGCCGGTGGCGCTCCCCTGGAAGTTGGGGTCGTCGACGGCGGCCGTCACAGCGTAGCTGCCGGCGGCGGTCGGCGCCGCTGCGGCGCCGTTATAGGTGATGGTCGTGTTCAGTCCGACCGGAGTGGTGGTTGCCGCGGCCTGCTTGGCCGTCCCGTCGTAGTTGAAGGTCAAGTTGCCAAGATCCAGCGTGGCGGCGGCCTTGGCGATGGTCAGGGTGCCGGTGGCGCTTCCCTGGAAGTTGGGGTCGTTGACGGCGGCCCTCACCGCGTAGCTGCCGGCGGCGGTCGGCGCGGCGGCGGCGCCGTTGTAGGTGATGCTCACGGAGAGCCCGGCGGGAGTGGTGGTCGCCGTGGCCTGCTTGGCCGTCCCGTCGTAGGTGACCGCCAGGTTCCCGAGGCTCACCGTCGCCTCGGCTGCGATGGTGACGTTGCTGCTCATGGCTGCGGACACCTTGCCGGAGGCATCCTTCACAAAGGCGTAGGCGGTCTGGGCGCCGTCGCCCGAAAAGGTGAAGGAACTCTGCGGGGCCGCGCTCCAGCGCTGGTCGTCTACGGCCGGTGGGGTGGCGCTCTGGGAAATCAGGTAACCCGTTATCCCGCTGCGGCTGTATCCGGTGAATTTCTTGACCGGGACGGCATTGGAGGCGGAAGCGGCGGGCATGGTGAACCACGCCACTACCGGCGGCGCGCTTCTCACCACGTTCACCGTCGTACAGGCACCGGGGGAGACGTTTCCGGCCGCGTCCTTCACCCACGCGCAGAGGTTCTTCGGACCGAACCCGGAAAAGGAGTAGCCGGCAGGAGCGGTGGCGCTCCACCCCGGGTCGGTCGCCGACGGAGTGGTATTCAACTCGGTCAGTAGATAGCCCGCGACCCCCTGCGAGCCCGAGCCCTGAAAGGAGCTCACCGTCACGGGCAGGGAGATCACCGGGGAGAGCCGGTAATGGTGGCCGAAGGGATCCCCCGCGACCGTCATCACCCCGACGATCTCACCGTTGTCGTTGATGCCGCCGGCGTCCACCAGGGTGGCGCCGAAAGAGCTGTCCACCAGGGAGTTGAGGTCGGTCATCCTGCCGTTGTCCCAGAGCACCGCATGGTTGATGGAGTTGCCGCCGGAGGGTTCATGGTAGTACCGCCAGCCGACCACCTGTCCCAGGTTGTTGATGGCCGTGGCGCGGGTGCCGTCGGTGCCGTCGATAACGGGGAGGGGGTTTTGCACGCCGTTGGTCCAGACCACGGTGCGGCTGTAGGGATCGTTGACGGCTCCGACCACCCGGCCGGCGTTGTTGATGCCCAGAGCCACGCTCCAGCAGGCGCCGGGGTAGGAAAGCTCCGGGGTGGGCGGGAGCAGCTTGGTCGGGTCACAGGAGCCCGACAGGTCGGTCATCGCGCCGTCGGTCCAGAGGGCCGCGCTGGACATGCCCAAGTCCACGCCGGGCACGCGCCCCACCACCTTGTAGCCCACCGAATCGCCGGAGTCGTTGATGCTCAGCGCCTCGCCGAAGACGGGCGTTCCGTCCAGGTCCGGAAGAACGGCCGCCGCTCCGCCGCTCCAGACGGTGGCCCTCAGCACCGCCCAGTCGGTAGCGGTCTGGGAGGAGCCCGCGATTTGCCCCTTGTTGTTGATGCTCTTGGCAACGGCGTTGGGATAGCCCGCGAGCGGGGTCAATTGGGTGAGGCTCCCGTTATCGTAGAGGAAGGCATTGTCCACCAGATAGCCGGAGCCGTAGCCCGCCACCTGTCCGGCCTCGTTGATCGCCGTGGCGTTGGTCATGGCGAGATCGGTGCGCCCCTTCGCGTCCAAGAGGAAGGCGCTGAAATCGTAGCCGACGATCTGCCCCGCGTTGTTGATGCCGTTCGTCTTGCCCTGTTGCGCTCCGTAGAAGTTCCCGCCCAAGTCGCTCAGCTTCCAGCCGCTCACCGCCGAGTCGTCGGCTGTCACGGTCGCCGGCACGGCGAAGGAGGTAACGGCCAAGTCGCTCGCCGGGGCCGTCAGTTGGACGTCCACGGTCTTGTACACGTCGTAGGCCGCGGCGGCATTGGCCCCGCGCGCCTGCACGGTGACCTGATAGCTCCCCGCGGGGGTGCCGGCGGGAAGCGTCCAGCTGGCGGAAGGTGAGTAGGCCTGCACTTCGGTCGCCACCCCTCCCTGGTTCAGAAGGAAGCGGTATTCAAAGAGCGTGCTCAGGGGGGTCCCCTGGGCCCGGGCGGTGTAGACGATCGGCGTTCCGGTCGACTGCGGGCTGGCCTTGTCGGAGGTCAGGGTAACGCTGGTCGCCGGGTCCCCGGCGACGCGGAACGCCATGGTGGCCGAGGCCTCGCCGTCGGAGACCGAGCCCGCGGCGCGCACGTCCACCTTGAGTTGGTAGACGCCCAAGGGGGCGTTCAGCAGGGTCCAGAAGCCGGTCTGCGACCAGGGCTGCACCTCCGTCCAGCTCTTGCCGTCGTAGAGCGTGAAGCGGTACTGATAGGCAAGCGACCCGCTCCCCTGCGCGCTGAAGGTATGGCTCACGCCCCCCGCGGCGTAGACCAGGTACAGCTCCTTGCCTGCCGGCCAGCTGCGGCCCGCCTCCTGGAAGGCGGCCCCGGTGGCGGGGGCGGCGCTCAGCACGTAATTGGTCGTGGCGCTCGCCTCGCTGTCCACGGCCGACCCCGCGCCGCGCACATCGACCTTCACGGCGTAGCTCCCGCGCGGGGAGTTCCCCGCAAGGGTCCAGTTGTCAGAGGCGGAGTAGTCCTGCACCACCGTCCACGCTCCGAACTTGAGGAGGGAGAAGCGGTATTCGTAGGCGCTCGCGCCTTGTCCATGGGCGCTGAAGGAGATCGCGGTCCCCTGTGGTTGCGGGGAGGGCGCGCTGGCGGCGATGGTCGCGCCGGTGGCGGCCGAGGCCGCCGCGGCGGCATTCACCCGGTAGGCGAGGGATGCGGCTGCGTCGCGGGCAACGGAGGAGCCGGCGGCGCGCGCCTCCACGTAGACGGTGTAACTGCCGGGCGCGGCGTTCACCGGCAGGCTCCAGACGGCCGATCCCGAATAGGGGCTCGCCTCGCTCCAGGCGGCGCCGTCGAAGAGGCGGAAGTGGTACTCGAAGTTTCCTCCACCCGCCACCCGTGCGCTGAAGGAGACCGGCGTCCCCGCCACATGCGGCGAGGGCTGGTCGGCGTTCAGGGTGAGCGCCGGCGGGGTGATGGCCACGGTGGAGGCGAGGTCGGCGGAGACGACCCCCTTGCCGTCCTTGGCCCAAGCGTGCGCGGTCCTGGCGCCCGAACCGGAGAAGGTGTACGCGGTCGGCGCCGCGGCGCTCCAACCCGGATCGCTTGCCGACGGGACTTGCGCGCTCTCGGTGATCAGGTAGGAGATCGAGCCGTCGTTGTCCAGGGCCTTGAAGGAGGTGACCGGCACCGTCAGGGAGTCGGCCGCGGCGGGCATGACGAACTCGGTGACGCTCACCTCGGGGGTGAGCAGGAACCCCTGGGCCGCGCCGTTGTAGCTGCCGATGCCGGCGATCTGCCCCTTCTCGTTCACCTTGTGGGCCTCGTTCAGCACCCAGCCCGAGCCGGCCGGCAGCAGGTTGTTCAGGTCGACGAGTCCGGATCCCTCGGTGTAGAGGAAGGCATGGCTTACCCCGTCGCCCCCCTTGAGGTAACCGACCACTCGGCCGCCGTCGCTGACGTCCTTGGCGGCGCTCCCCTTGCCTGAGCCGGGGTCGATGTTCTTCAAAGTCCCGTTGGAGCAGACGAAGGCGCGCTGATAGGTGCTGGCTTCGCTGGCGTAGCCGACGACGGTGCCGCTGCCGTTGATCTTCGTGGCGTAGCTGTCCGGTCCCCCGAAGGTCCCCAGGTCGATCATGGCTCCGCTGCTGTAAAGAAAGGCGTGGGTCCCCCCGGTGTAATTGGGGACGGCGTCGAAAACCTCCGAAGTTCCGATGACCTGCCCCGCGCCGTTAATGCCGGTGGCCTTGCTCGTGTTTCCCCCTAGGGTGCCGAGATCGGTCACCGTGCCATCCGCTTCGAAGCGGACCGCCCGGTGCAGGTCGTTGCCGATCTGATAGCCCACCCGGGAAGAGCCCGCCGCCTGGCCTCGATCGTTGACCGCGGAGGCGTCGCTCAGGCGCCCGTAGGGGCCGGCTCCGGGAAGGGTGCCCAGATTGGTCATCTTGCCGTTTTGGTAGGTGAAGGCGTAATAAGCAAGCGTGTCCTCGGTTGCGCCCAACTGCTTGTGCGCCTCGCCGGCCACTACCCCACCCTTGCTGATGGCGTAGGCATAACCGTTCACCCCTCCGTCGAAGGTGCCCAGTTCGCTGACTGCGCCGTCCTTCCAGGTGAAGGCCGATATCGGCCCGAAGGTGCCCTGGTCCCGCGCCCAGCCGGCCGTGGTGCCGTCGTCGCTCACGCCCGAGGTGAGCGAGGTGACGCTCCCCTTGATCGCCTGTCTTCCGGCTCCGGGGGTGTAGAAGAAACTCGGGAAAACCTGGTTGCCGGCATCCGCGACCGCGTACCCCGTCACCTGCCCGGCATCGTTGATGCCGGTGATGGCCTGGGTGGATCCGAGGCTGTCGACCTTGTAGCCGGCGGTAACCGGCGGGGAAATGGTCAGCGTGCCGGTAGCCGTGGCGCTGCCGGTGCTGTTGCCGTCCGTCACGCTGGCGACCACCTGATAGCTTCCGACGGCCGTCGGCGCCGTGGCGGAGCCGTTGTAGGTGCAGGCGACTTTCAATCCGGCGGGAGTTGTGGTGGCAGTTGCCGCCTTGGCCGTGCCGTCATAGACGAAGACTGGACTGTCGACGGACACCGTGGCGACTGCCTGCGCGATGGTCAAAGTCCCGTTCGCGCTCCCCTGGTAATTGTTGTCGTTGACGGTCGCCGTGACCGCGTAGCTTCCGGCCGCCGTCGGGGCGATCGACGAACCGTTGTAGGTGAAGCTGACGTTCAGGCCGGCGGGTGTGGTGCCGGCGGTCGCCGACTTGGCGCTTCCGTCGTAGGTGAAGGTCAGGTTGCCGTCCACGGCGACCTGCGCCAGGGGTCTGGCGACCGTCACGGTGGCGCTGGCGGCGGTCGAGACGTTGCCGGCCGCGTCCTTTACCCAGGCGTAGGCGGTCAGGGCGCCGTCCCCCGGATTGCCCGGGAAGGTGAAGGTGCCCGGAGCGGTGGAGCTCCATCC
>CAIYDQ010000220.1 GCA_903925075.1 uncultured Geobacter sp. | reverse complement strand
TACAAATCGCCGATTTAAAATACAAATCGCCGATTTAAAATACAAATGGCAAATTTAAAATAGAAATGACCAATTTAAAATGCAAATGGCAAAATCAAAATGGAATTGGCGGATTTAAAATACAAACGGCAAATTTAAAATAGAAATGGCCATTTCAAATTACAAATGGCTTTGGATGCTGGAGGAGGGATGGAAGGTGGCCCCGGGAAGCAAGGTGCCGGCTTCGCCGGGGCCAAATGGTGGTTTTTGCGCAGATCAGGTTGCGATGATGGTCACCGGGGCGGACCAAGGCCCTTCACTCTTGGAGGAGCGCCCTCTGACGCAGAAGGAATACTGCCGGCCAGGGACAAGGCCTTTCATCTCCATGTTGCAGCTTGCATAGGTATCGAAGTGCACGTAGTTTTCTTGAACTGTGGGATCTCCTTCAGTGGACCGCATCTCGTAATAGTGGGCTCCGGGGATGGCTTTGACTTTGCCGGTCGCTTGCCCGCGGTGCTCTGTCTGCACAATGGTGAAGCTTGTGGTGACACCGAGCGGGGTGGTTTTGCTGGTGCGTTGGTGGCGCTTCACCGGGAATCCCAAGGCGGCGATTTTCGCAGTGTCGTCCCAAAGTGATAATTCTACGTTGCTGGCGATCTTGTGGATGGTGTCAATGCATTTGGCACGCGCTTCTTTTCTCGCCGCCACTTTGTAGATGTCCTTGCAGGCCGCGGCATTGTATGCCTCCTGGAAGGAGTCCCGATCCTCCAGCAAAGCTGCCAACCTGGGACAGTCGCCGTGCCATTTGGCTTCCTGGACGACGCTGCTCGCGCTTATGCCGGTGTGAATGGTTCGCATGAAGGCCATGAGGTCAAGGTCTACCATCCGCTCAACTGCTTTGCAATCAATATCGTTTCGCATTCGCTTCCCCCTTTAAAATTAGATTTGTCCAAGTATACAGACTTTTGGCGAATGGCAAGCGACTGACTTTTTTTTGGGGGACAGCGAAAAATATTTGCGAGAGGCAGGACGGCGGGGAACGAAGGAGGAAACGGGCTCAGCCTTTCAGGGGCATCCGCGCCCTGCGGATGGTCAAGTTGGAAAGGAGGGGGAAAGAGCAGGCTAGTAGGCTTACTGTCGTTTATTTCTTTAGGACAGTTCTCTGGACATACTCCACGAATGCTTTCACGAATTCGGGAGGCATGTCCTCGATGTTGCCGGATACCCTCCCCTTATTGGCAAACGACATGCGGAGAGGATTGTGTTCTTCGCCCTCGATTGACCAGACGCTGATCACGCCATCGGGATCTCTGATCACGCGATACGAACCACGCTGCCGGTTCTTTGCCAAGGTCATGACGGCATTCTTACCAAGATTATAGAGGGTTGTGTCTTTTGTCATGTCGCACCCCAGACTGAAGGGTCCCCTCCCCTCCCGGGTTCCCCAACTCATCTCCGCTCTGTTGCCCATCATCCAGAGGGACTATACTCAAACGCGGCACATCATATATTGAATCAAACGAAATGCCAAATCCAAATTACCGATAGCAGGAAAGGTAAGCAGGACTTGGCGACAGGGACAAGCCGATTGCTCTTTGACTTTTATCATGAAGACGAAGTATATTAGCGCGGATAGCCTTAAACCATTAGGCAAACCGGATGGGAGGTTTGGAGTTTATGGAGAGGATGGAAATCAACAAAGCGTTCACGCTGATAGAACCAGGCCCGGTTGTTTTCGTCACGACAAATGACGGAAATAAGCACAACATGATGACGATCTCGTGGACAATGGTGATGGACTTTACACCGAAATTTGCCATAACCACTGGGCCATGGAACTATTCCTATGCCGCTCTTATAAAGTCGAAGGATTGCGTGATTTCAATTCCAACTGTTGACCTGCTTGATAAGGTTGTTGGAGTGGGGACATGTTCCGGTGCTGACACGGACAAATTCGAAAAGTTCGGACTGACTCCTGTGAAGGGGAAACATGTCAGGTCGCCCTTGATCAAGGAATGCCTGGCGAATATCGAATGTAAAGTTATCGACATCGTCGAAACGCACAATATCGTTGTACTTGAAGGAGTGGCTGCGTATTTTGACAATTCACGGAAGGAGAAGCGAACCGTTCATGCAATTGGCGATGGAACGTTCGTAACGGATGGACGCAAGTTAAATCGAAGAGATATGATGCGGTCAAAGATTCCGGATGGTATCTAACCTGGCTTACCGTTCAGCCAGAGGCATAAAATAGGAGCGCACTATGGACAAGGAACGGGCAAAGATACTGATTACCGGCGCTACGGGGTTCATCGGCAGGAGGTTGCTGTCTGCGCTTTTGGCGGATGGCCTCGCCGTTCGCTGCCTGGTTCGCAAAGCGGACGCCGGCATTGCCGCCATCGCCGAGTTGGCAATTGGCGATCTGCTGGATAGAAACAGCCTCGACCAAGCCTTTCAAGGCATTGAAACCGCCTATTATCTCGTGCACGCCATGTCGGGAAGCCGGACGGGCTTCGAACGGCGCGAGCGGGACGCCGCTGAAAACTTCGTTGCCGTCGCCGAAAAGCACGGGGTGAAGCGGGTCATCTATCTGGGAGGGCTGGGCGAGGAAGACGACAATCTGTCGGAGCACCTGACGAGCAGATTGGAGGTGGCGAAGGTCTTGAGGCAAGGGGCTTTCCAGACCACCTATCTAAGAGCCGCGGTCATAATCGGCGCCGGCGGAGCGTCCTTTGAAATGATACGGGCGTTGGTGGAGCATCTGCCGTTGATGATCACGCCGCGCTGGGTCTCGACGCGCTGCCAACCGATCGCCGTCAAGGACGTCATCGCCTATCTGGTCGGCTGCCTCAAAGATGAACGAACCGCGGGTAAAACGTACGACATCGGCGGATTGGAAAAGCTTTCCTATCGAGAAATGATGGAGCGTTTTGCCGGGATCGAGAAGAAATTCATCATGATCGTGCCGGTCCCCTTTCTGACGCCCAAACTTTCCTCGTACTGGGTCGGACTGATGACCCCGGTGAAGCCCTCCATCTCCATGCCGCTCATCGAAGGGCTCGGCAACGAAGTGGTCTGCCGCGACGATGAAATCCGCAAGATCCTGCCGATACCGCTGACCTCCTTCGACGAGGCGGTCAGGTCGGCCCTTGCCGAAGGCACCAAGGCAAGCTAGGTCGCGGAGAGCGTTTACCGGTGAGATCGGGTTTTCAACGCCTAGTCCGCGCCAAGTCGCGACGAACACCTTCAACTCCGGTAGTCGGCGGCCACGCGCCGTGCCTTGGCCCGCTTCTGCTCGTACATGAGCCGGTCACTTTGTTCAAGCAGCACCTCCAGCCGCACCGGACGATCCGGGTCATAGACCGAGATGCCGTAGCTCCAGGATAACTCGTAGGGACGCTTGAGCTCCAGGTTGTGGGCATGCAGGTTTTCGGTGAGCCTGGAGGTGATGGCCGACGACGGCTCGACCGATAATGCCACGAACTCGTCCCCCCCCACCCGCGCCACGATGTCGGAGGCCCGAAAGGAGGTCCTCAGGATGGTCGCGCAATCGATGATAGCCCGGTCGCCTTCGCCATGGCCGAAGGTGTCGTTGATCTCCTTCAAACCGTCGAGGTCGACAAAAACCAGGGCCATCAGGCTCCCATTGCGGTCGGCGACCTTCATCTGCTGCTGCGCCAGTAGCATGAACCCCCGACGGTTCGTCAGGCCGGTCAGCTCATCGGCCAGGGAAAGCTCGCGCAACTCCTCCACGTGACGCTTGCGCTCGGTGATGTCGCGGGTGATGCAGAGCGTGGAAACGATCCTCCCGGAGTCGTCTCGAAACGGCACGCACTTGCTTTCCAACCACAGACGCCGTCCCTTGAGCCCGAGGATCTCGAACTCAAAGTTGGTGGTCTTGCCATGAAAGACGCAGTCCGTGTTGGCGACAAAGGCCTCGCGATGCTCCGGGGCGATCAGCTGATAAACGCTTTGCCCTTTGACCTGTTCAAAGGAATCGGCCTGTATCATGGCGAGGCCCGCCGGATTCATCATCAACAAGGCGCCGTCCGGCCCCAGCATCTTCACGCATTCCGGTTCGGTTGCGATGACGGTGCTCAGGAAACGCTCGCTCTCGCGCCGCGCATTTTCCGACAGGTGCCGCTCTTCGACCTCGCTTGCCAGCCGGACAGCCTGGCTCTGAAAGGCCTTTTCGCTCTGCTGCAGCTCGGAGATGCTACCGGAAAGCCTGCGGGCGCCAAAGGTCAGCACCCCCAGCCCCAAAAGCCATGTCAACCCGTGCCCGAAAGCCGCGCCGACCATCTGCGGCCGATTGGCCTCCAGGATATCGCTGATCGGCACGGTGACCCCCACGCCGCCGCGGATGTCGCCCTCATGGTATCCCTGGACTCTGTGGCAGTTAAGGCATGGTTTTTCGGTGATGGCCACCTTTATCAGGCGCATGTAGCTACGCCCGTTGATGACTTGAACCTCGCTCACCTCCTTGATCCCATGTTGAAACTTTTCCAACGCTACCCGCTCCCACGGGTCGGGCCTGTTCTCGGCGCGTATCGGTTTGAGGCTGGTCATGTGACCTATGCCGGCAGGTCCATCATGGGTGGCGCCCACCGACTCGAACACCTGGCGGGCCATGTAGGCCGCGTTCAGCAAGGTCAGCCGCTTGCCGGCGGGAGTGACGATGTCGCGGTCCGTGACATGGGACAAAAGGGGATTGGGAGGTGTTTTTTGGTCAATGGGGACATACACTCCCCCCTGCAGCGATACCCAACGACGGTAAAGCCTGTCCCGCTCGAAGGCCATCAGCGCCTTGGATCTGCCTGTCACCAGGATCTGTTCCTGGTTGAGCCGATAGTACAGGCTAAAGGAGCCCACAATAAGCACTGTCCACACCACGGCCAAAAGCTTTGCGATGAAGAGGACCTTACCGGCGGAGTCTGCATTTCGAATGTTTGTTTCGATCATGGGCTCTCTTGTCTTTTTACTGACACCGTTATCGCATACAGAGCTTCGCCGACGATTCCTCCTCGGCGGCGATCAGCGCATCTAGATCGACCCTGAGGTTACGAGCAATTTTTTGCAGGAGCATCACGGAAGATTTTCGTTTTCCGGATTCGATCTGGGATATGGCGGCGGCAGTCACTCCGCTGGCTTTCGCTAAGTCAGCGGCGGAGAGGCCGCGGTATTCCCGCCGGACACGCATCGGATGTTCGCCATCCAGCAAACGATCAACCACCTCCGCCGGTACCGTCTCCTCGTCACCGGAGGCCAGGGCTTTTCGGGCGGCGTCAAAATCCCTGACGTCGGCCAACATTTCGGCGTCTGCCATCAGACGCCGGTATTCCTGATAGGGGATCACGGCATATTCCGGTTGGCCGTCCCTCTTGATTATTTGCAGTTTCATCGATAGATTCCTCCCCGCGGGTCTATGTCAAGCACCAGGACGATCAGTTGCGTTGAGTGTTTGTCACGTGGGGGTTTGGGATTAGATGGGGGGCATGGCTTTACCTGCGTCAATATCTGCGTCCGGCTAACAAAAAAGCCAGCTAGCTTTGTGGGCTAACTGGCTGTTATGTTTTGGTTGCGGGGACAGGATTTGAACCTGTGACCTTCGGGTTATGAGGGCTCTGGACCCATTTTCACCCTTCCCTATAAATTTAGTAACTTACAGTTGTATTAAGTAGTTATGTATCACGGGTCTGCTTCCCATGTCAACCATTCTTACCATATTTACCAAAATTAGGTGTACAGTTTGGTGTACATAATTCTAAGATTTAATTAATCTTTTGAAATTGCAGATTTCCTAGACCTGCTCGAAGAACAGCTGATCGAAAAGGCATGCGGCTAGTCCTTCAGATCGACCAGGCCGCCAAGCGAGGACGCACCTGGTACCACTTGCGTATCCCGGTCCATGCCGACCGGCATTCCGTTCTGATGCCGACCGCCGTTCCGGTGGGATGCCGACCGGCATTCCGTAGTGAAGCCGACCGGCATTCCGGAGCATGCCGACCGGTCTTTTGATGTAGTCGCGAGGTAACTCAGGTATCTTCCACCCTTCAATCCAATTTGAAGGGGGGCTAGATGCCACAAAAGAGAGTTACCATGCGAAATTTACGAGAGATTCTTCGTCTTGCCTGGTCATGCGGCCAGAGCAGGCTATCGATTGCAAAAAGTTGTGGGATCGGCAAGACCACCGTGACCGATGCCATTGCCAGAGCCACTGTAGCAAAGCTGTCTTGGCCTCTTCCTCCCTTTGACGATGAAGCTTTGGAACGGCTACTGTATCCGCCTGTTCCCCATCGCTCTACCCGCAAGCTGCTTCTTCCTAACTGGAACTCACTCCACGACGAACTCGCATCCCATAAGAACCTGACCCTTATGCTCCTTTGGCAGGAGTACAAGGAACTTGAGCCGGACGGCTATCAGTACAGCTATTTCAGCGACCTCTATCGCTTGTGGCACAAGAAACTCGATATCTCCATGCGCCAGGAGCACAGAGCCGGCGAGAAGCTATTTGTCGACTACTGCGGCCAGACGCTTCCGATTGTCGATCCGGCAACAGGTGAAATCCGCGAGGCCCAGGTGTTTGTCGGGGTGCTCGGCGCCAGCAACTACACCTATGCCGAGGCGACCTGGAGCCAGGGGCTTGCCGACTGGACCGGTTCCCACGTCCGCGCCTTTTCCTTCATGGGCGGTGTCAGCAAGGCCGTTGTCCCCGACAATTTGCTCTCCGGCGTGACCAAACCCTGTCGCTACGAGCCGTTGATCAACGCGACATACCAGAAAATGGCAGAGCACTACGGCACCGCAGTGGTGCCCGCCCGCGTCCGCCGTCCCAAGGACAAGCCAAAGGCGGAGGTCGGAGTGCAGATCGTCCAGCGCTTCATCCTGGCGGCTTTGAGAAAACGGACATTCTTCACCCTCGCAGAAGCCAATGCCGCCATCCGTGAGCGTCTCGATCTGCTCAACAATCGCCCCTTCAGGAAGCTGACCGGCACCCGGATGAGTAGGTTCCTTGAACTGGACAAGCCGGCGTTACTCCCGCTGCCGGAATTCCCCTACCAGTATTCCCAGTGGAAGAAGGTCCGTCTGCACATCGACTATCACTTCGAGCTCGACAGCCACTACTACAGCGCCCCTCACCGGCTACGCGGCGAACAACTGGAAGTTTGCTATACCGAGACGACTGTCGAATGCTTTTACAGGAACGAACGCGTGGCGTCCCACGTCAAATCCTTGGTAAAGGGCAAACACACTACCATTCCGGAACACATGCCCAAAGCTCATCGGGAGTATGCCGAATGGTCCTCCGAACGCATCATCTCCTGGGCGGCTACCATCGGAGAAGGAGCGGTGCAGGTAGTAGAAAGCATCCTCTC
>CAIYDQ010000219.1 GCA_903925075.1 uncultured Geobacter sp. | reverse complement strand
CGGTTCCCGGAACTCCGCTGATGCTGTAATCCCCCTCAACGACCGCTTTGCCGTTTTTCACCGGTACCTCGGCGATGAGAATCTTCTGGGGATTGGTATTATAAATTCTCACCCTCGTAATCGGCTCCACCGCATCATCAACTAATCCCTCGTCCACGGCAAACGGACCCACCCCTGCTGAAATGTTGCCGCAATTGATGCGATAATCGACCAGCGCCTCCGTAAACATTACCTGACCGAAAGTGTAATCCACGTCGGCATCTTTCCTTGCGCTTCGCTCGATGATGGCGGTCTTACTTGTCAAAACATCTGCCCCACCAAGACCATCAATCTCAGTAATGTCGGGGCTGCCATAGACATCTAGAATCACTTTGTCTCGCAATTTCGGATCACTGGGAAGATCCTTGGCGTGGAAATAGACACCCTTACTGGTTCCTCCCCGCATGAAGATACCGCGAACTGTTTTCATGGGATCCTATTTCTCATTATAGACAAAACAACTCTCGGAAAAGGCATAGGGATAGGCCGGTCTCTCGTCAGCCATGCGCCCGAGCTTGTGGCGCAGCTCGCCGAAAGCGCGGTAGATGTTGGGATACGGCTGGCCGTGGAAGTGCTTGAGGATTTCGTGCCAGGTGCGGGGAGCCTCCTCGATATGCTTCGTCATGGCAGCGACGAGTTCGGCCTCAGTCATGATTTTCAGATCCTTCGGAACATCGCCGAGCGGTTCCGTCACGGTGCAAGCGGCAAAGGAGAGGCGATCGACATCGCCCACCACAGGGATCGTGCAGTCGAAACCGACTTTTGCGAGGTGAACCGGTGGCTTGTTGGTCATGCACATCGGCTCAAGCGGCAAAACATTCTGCTCGGGCATAACCATAATATCCTTGGCCGGATCCAACCGCCATGCAAGAGCCCACATCACCCGGTCGGGGTCAAAGATATCAACGTCATCGTCGAAAACGTAGGCTATCTTTGGCAGCCACTGCCGCGAACAGGTGAGCATGATTCCAAGGGCCTGCTTGGCGTCGCCACCTCCAACAGTCTTAATTCTTGCATACGCGATGTTTGTGGAGCCGTTGTTAGGAAGGTAAACATTCAATACTTGGATGCCGGCATTTTCAAGCGCCTTATAAATATCGGCTTCTATCGTGGCATTCCAAACCGCCATATCCGTTCTCCCGGGATGAAGCCCGCCGATCGTGGCGTGCTGGTAGATGCCATTTTTACGATAGGTGACACAATCCACGACCATGCGGCAGTTTTCGGGCAAGCCACCTCCGTAAGTTCCCGTGAATTCGCCATAGGGGCCTTCGTCGTAGATCCATCCCTCGGTTGTCAGGATTCTTCCTTCCAGGACGATTTCGGCGTTTGCAGGAACAGTTAAGTCATTGGTTTCACATTTCACCAACTTGGCAGGCTCGCCATAAAACCCGCCAAGCACGTCCCAGTCGTCGACGCCTGGTATGGTATACATGGAAGCGATTTTATCGAGCGTCGGCCCCCCGATGACAATGGCGACCGGCATATCCACGCCTTTCGCCTGGTATTTTTTTGCGTGGACCCGCGCCTTGTGGCTGTCGTTGCGCATGTCCACATTTGTTTCATTTTTTGACCGGAACATCAGACGATAGATGCCCCAGTTCATGAGTCCCGTGTCCGGGTCTCGCGAGATGACACTGGTATCTTGCAGATACGCATTGCCGTCGTGGTCGTGGTGCAGAAACAGCGGGAGCTTTGTCAAATCGACATCGTTCCCTTTTATAATAACGTGCTTGCAAGGAGCCGTTGGCACCAAAACCGGTTGGAATGTCCTCGTTCCAAACTTCGCCACTTCCTGCGCCAGTTCATCGCCCTGGCATGCCAGCGCATGGGCATACTGGATTCTGTTGGAGTAGGCATTTGCCAGGAACTGGAATTCCGAATCCTTGACCTTTTCGACAAGAACGGCCTTGTCGGGATTCTGCTCCATGATCTGCGGAAGTTCGTCAACCCGCTTTTCCTCACGGATGCGGACTAGCTGGCCGATCTTTTCGAGGTCGTTTACGAAATCGCTGAGGGACTGTTGTTTCATTGTTAATTCTTTTTGGTTGGTTTTTTGCCGAAAGAATTGATTTTATTTTTCCGCTGCGCTTTTTTTCAGGGATCGCTTTTGGAGAGGGTTTCTTTCCAGCGTTTGATGCCTGGAACGTCAAGATCAAAAAGATCGAGGACGCGACGGACCGACTGATCGACAATGTCGCCGACCGTTTGTGGCTGATGGTAGAACGATGGGATCGGGGGGGCGATGATGGCTCCCATTTCTGTAAGGGCGGTCAGGTTGCGCAGGTGCCCGAGGTGGAAGGGCGTTTCGCGAAATATCAGGACAAGGCGACGGCGTTCCTTTAGCACGACATCGGCAGCTCGCGTCATCAGCGACCCAGTGATGCAATTTGCGATGCTCGACATCGTCTTCACCGAACAGGGCGCGACGATCATCCCCATCGTGCGGAAGGAACCGCTTGCGATCGAGGCACCGATATCCTGTTCGTCGTGGACGACGTCTGCCAGCGCTTTGATCTCTTTTATCGGTCGCCCCCCTTCCTCGCTGGTGGTTCGTTCAACGGCCTTAGATGTAATGAGGTGGGTTTCGATCCCGCCGATTTCCCGAAGGATCTCAAGAAGACGAACACCGTATATCGTCCCTGAGGCCCCAGTGATTCCGACAATTAAGCGCTTTTTCATGAGGCTCCTTGCAGAGAGGGGGTCAGAACTCAGAGAGATCCTTGGCAGAGAAGTCTGGAATCGCGTCATCTGTCACCGGAAATCCTTTTGGATACCGGATTTCACCGGTTTTTTCGTCGTAGATAGCGGTGGCGTGTCGGGGGATCCCAGTGGTTGGCCCGCCAATGTCGTCGGTGCTCACGCTTTTTTGTGTCCGAATGCCATTGAGGAGCCATTTGCCATCGACGGCCCGCTGGGCGCACGCATCCCACTCATCGCACCAGTCGCCCAGGCTGTAGCCAAACCATTTCCGGGCAGGTCGGACAGGAGGTAATCCCGCTTTTTCCCAGAGGTCCTTTGCCTCGAGCATAAATTCTTTTTTTGGCAGGGCGATCGGAGCCATATCGTATTTGAGCGTGGCATCAATCATGACCAGCGACTCCCAGAACATATGCCGTAGCTTCGGCGCATGGCCGTTTGCCTGATAGTCAAGGATTTCGTAATCTTGCTTCGGGTGGGCGCGGTAGGCAATCGACCAGAGGACTTCTTCAAGGTTTGTGGGATCAATATCCTCGTCCACTGCCACTGTGATCTTGCCCACCGAGCGCATGGCTACGGTTGCTCCGCGAAGGCCCCGCCAAATTTCTGTTTTTGGCGTGTTGCGCTCAAAAACTATTACCGTAAATCGTGACACGCCGACCATAGCCTCGTGCAAATCTACCTTAAGTACTTGATTTATTCCGAGCGTATTTTTGAGGAAATTTAAGGTTATGGCGCCGTAGTTGAGTCGCTTGATGACGCCTGATTCAGAGGGTGCCATCTGAGAGATCATCGAGGTGATGATGGCATGTTTCCGGCGGGTGATTGCGGTCACCTCGATCCGGTGGTTGTATTCCTCGATGCTCATGTAGCCGTGGGATTCGCCGAAGGGCGCCTCCATTTCGAGGACTTCTGGGTCGACCCAGCCTTCGATAACGATATTTGCATCAGCCGGGACAAAGAGAGGGACAGTCTTGCAACGCACTTTCCGGATCGGTGCTCCGACAAGACCTCCGGCCACATCCAAATCATCGATGTTGCCCGGTGTTTTTTGCGGGCCGATAAGCTGGAGGGAGGGAGGAGCCCCGACAACCAGCGCAACTGGCATTTTCTTGCCGGCCTTCTTATAGGTTTCCCAATTTTTATGGGCATCGCCGCCGGTCTGGATCAGCCACATCCCGCACATACGATTTGAAGCTTTGATATTAGTACGGTTTTGAGAGATGTTTTCCCGTTCGCCATCTAGCGGTTTTGTGACCCAGAGTCCCGCAGAAAAATACGGTGCAGTATCAAAACCAGGGGTGTTATTCGGGATCGGCAATGATGCAAGCCCCTTGTCGTTGCCGATGAGATCTTCGCCGGTGATGATGATTTCCTGAACAGGTGCTTCTTCAGCGGTTACCTCGACTGCGGCCACCGGATTGCTAAAGGCTTGCGCCCATTTATCTGCTATGGCCTGGCTGAGAGCCGGGACGTCGATCTCGGGATTCTTTACATCAAATTGAGCATCAAGGCCCATCGAAACAGCATAGATCTGCTCATTTCCTGCGGTTGTTGCAACGCAAACATCGCAGTTTCCCTTGTAGTTCACCCCGTTGCTGTCAGTGACATTGGTGAAATAGAATCCCTTTCGTTCGCGGGATTCAAGCTGTGAAACATAACTCCAGCGTACTAGGGGATGAAGGTTGCGGTCTTTGTTGACCGGGATGTCGATCGTATGAAGAAGCCCGTAATGATTTAGCTTTGCAAGATGGGCCTGGAGGTCGTCGTATGCGCGGGGTGGTGTGGAGTTGGTTTTCATTTTGATTTTGTAAATACTGCCTACAGGGATCCTTGCCCTTTAAGTATCCATTGATTTCGAGCCGCTGCCCCAGGGTTCAGAAAAATTGTCACCCCTCTTATCTGCACTTGTTATCCCTCGTATCTGCATATCTGCACTTTTTCCCTCTCAAGCCAAGCCACCATAGAGCTCGAGGAGAGGCTCGTGCTGCTTCAGATGTCGACCTGCTGATCACGGCTCCAGATGCCTGGCTTGCAGGGCAAGACCGCTTTGCCTTGCTTGCGGAACTCTGGGGAGCAGTAGCCCAACCTGACCTGTCGGTCGATCTGGTGCTCCACTCCAGCGGAGAAGCCGCACGTCGCTTGCGTGAGCCTGGATCCCTGGTGCATGAGGCCATCATCCAGGGCGTGCTGCTCAGTGATTACTCATGAAGTCACACGGGGTGTGGGTATAACCGAGCTTCTACCGCTACGAGGATGCACCCAAGCAGAGGCACTGATTGAGCAGGTGGAAGCCCAGTTCGGGTGATTCGTTGCTCTGTTGTTTGATGTCAATTAGCATCGAGACCGGTGTCGCCGCCTGTCGGGAAACGCTCCAGCCGATGTGCCAAATGCAAGGTCAGCAGGTCATTCACCACAGGCCTTGCCGGCAGGTTCGGGGGGCTGGGGCCTTTCATTCCTGGGATGTCCGCAGCAGAATGGCCAGACGGAGTCCACCACCATGCACACGTTTTCAGCGGTGATTGAGCGCTGCCCTGAGACCGGGCT
>CAIYDQ010000218.1 GCA_903925075.1 uncultured Geobacter sp. | reverse complement strand
GCCGCTCTCCCTGGTGGGGAGTTTCGGCGTCATGTACCTCCTGGGCTTCAGCCTCAACAACCTCTCGCTGATGGCGCTCACCATCTCCACCGGCTTCGTGGTGGACGACGCCATCGTCATGATCGAGAACATCTCGCGCTACGTGGAAGAGGGGGAGACGCCGCTGGAGGCGGCCCTCAAGGGGAGCGAGCAGATCGGCTTCACCATCCTCTCCCTCACCGTCTCGCTGATCGCCGTGCTGATCCCGCTGCTCTTCATGGGGGATGTGGTTGGCAGGCTGTTCCGCGAGTTCGCCATCACCCTGGGCGTCACCATCCTGATCTCGGCGGTGGTGTCGCTGACGCTCACCCCGATGATGTGCGCGCGTCTTTTAAAGCACGTCCCGGAGGAGAAGCAGGGGCGCTTCTATCACGCCTCCGGGCGCTTCTTCGACTCGGTCATCAAGCGCTACGGGACCTCCCTGACCTTCGTCCTCAGGCACCAGGGAAAAACGCTGGCGGTGGCCGTCGCCACCCTGGTGGTCACGGTGGTCCTCTACGTCTACATCCCCAAGGGGTTCTTCCCGGTGCAGGACACCGGCGCCATCCAGGGGATCTCCGAGGCCGCCCAGTCCGTCTCCTTTCCGGCCATGGCGCTGAGACAGCAGGAACTGGCGCGGGTGATCCTCAAGGACCCGGCGGTGGCGAGTCTCTCCTCGTTCATCGGCGTGGACGGGACCAACACCACGCTCAACTCCGGGCGCATCCTGATCAACCTCAAGCCCTTGGCCGAGCGGGACCTCTCCGCCAGCGAGGTGATCCGCAGGCTGCAGCCGGAACTCGCCAAGGTGGCCGGCATCCAGCTCTTCATGCAGCCGGTGCAGGATCTGACCGTCGACGCCAAGGTGAGCCGGACCCAGTTCCAGTACACCCTGGAGGATCCCAACACCGACGAGCTGAAGCTCTGGGCGCCCAAGGTGGTGGAGGCGCTCTCGGCGCGTCAGGAGCTGCGCGACGTGAGCTCCGATCAGCAGGATCTGGGGTTGATGATGGCGCTCGACATCGATCGGGCCACCGCCTCCCGGCTCGGCATTTCGCCGCAACTGATCGACGACACCCTGTACGACGCCTTCGGCCAGCGCCAGATCTCCACCATCTTCACCGAGCTGAACCAGTACCGCGTGGTGCTGTCGGTGCAGGGGGAGTTCCAGCAGGGGCCGGCGGGACTGGGCTCCATCTATCTGCGCGGCACCGGAGGGAGCATACCCCTGGCCGGCCTGGCGCGCGCCAGCGAGTCGACTACGCCGCTGGTGGTGAACCGGCAGGGACAGTTCCCGGCGGTGACCACCTCCTTCAACCTCGCTCCCGGCGTTTCGCTCGGGGGTGCGGTGACGGCGATCGAGGAGGCCACCAAGCGGATGGGGCTGCCGGCGAGCATCCGCGGCAGTTTTCAGGGGACCGCCCAAGCCTTCAAGGATTCGCTCACCAACGAACCGCTCTTGATCCTGGCGGCGCTGATCACCGTCTACATCGTGCTCGGCGTCCTGTACGAGAGCTTCATCCACCCGGTCACCATCCTCTCGACGCTTCCCTCCGCCGGGGCGGGCGCCGTCTTCTCGCTCATGGTCTGCGGCTCCGAGCTCTCCGTGATCGCGGTGATCGGCATCATCCTCTTGATCGGCATCGTCAAGAAGAACGGCATCATGATGGTCGACTTCGCCATGGACGCCGAGCGGCGCGAGGGGAAAAGCCCGGAAGACGCCATTTTTCAGGCCTGCCTGCTCCGTTTCCGTCCCATCATGATGACCACCATGGCCGCCCTTTTGGGCGCGCTGCCGCTGGCGCTCGGCCACGGGGTGGGGAGCGAGCTGCGCCGGCCGCTGGGGATCTCCATCGTCGGCGGCCTGATCATCAGCCAGATCCTCACCCTCTACACCACCCCGGTGATCTATCTGGCCTTCGATCGGCTCTCCCGCCGCCTGCGCAAGCGGGGGACGGCGGACGTGTAAATGAACCTATCTTCCACCTTCATACACCGGCCGGTCGCAACAACGCTCCTGACGCTCGGGCTGGTCCTGGCCGGCGTCATCAGTTTTCGGCTGCTGCCGGTGTCGCCGCTCCCCCAGGTCGACTTCCCGACCATCTCGGTCAGCGCCTCGCTCCCCGGCGCCGACCCGGAAACCATGTCCACCTCGGTGGCCGCCCCCCTGGAGCGCCAGTTCGGCCGCATCGCCGGCATCACCGAGATGACCTCGACCAGCAACCGCGGCTCCACCAGCATCACCCTCCAGTTCGATCTGAACCGGGACATAAACGGCGCCGCCCGCGACGTCCAGGGGGCGATCAACGCGGCGCGCGGCTTCTTGCCGGCCAACCTGATCAGCAACCCGAGTTACCGCAAGGTGAACCCTTCGGACGCGCCGATCATGATCCTGTCGCTCACCTCCGAGACCATCGCCAAGCCCGGGCTGTACGACGCAGCCTCCAGCATCCTGCAGCAAAAGCTCTCCCAGGTGAAGGGGGTGGGGCAGGTGTTCGTCGGCGGCAGCTCGCTGCCGGCGGTGCGCATCGAACTGAACCCGCTGCAGTTGAACCGCTACGGCATCAGCCTGGACAGCGTGCGTGGGGTGATCTCGGCCACCAACGTCAACCGCCCCAAGGGCACGCTCACCATGGGCGACAAGAACTGGGAGGTGCGCAGCAACGACCAGCTCAGAAAGGCCAAGGAGTACCTGCCGCTCGTGATCAGCTACCGCTCCGGCGCGGCGGTCAGGCTTTCCGACGTGGCCCAGGTGGTGGACTCGGTCGAGGACATCCGCACCGCCGGCATCGTCAACGGCAAGCCGGCCGTGATGGTGGTGCTGTTCCGCCAGCCGGGCGCGAACATCGTCCAGACGGTGGACTCGGTGCGGGCTCTGCTGCCGCAGCTGCAGGCGGCGCTTCCAGGTGCCGTCGACCTTTCGGTGGTGCTGGACCGCTCCCCGCCGATCCGCGGCTCGCTGCACGACGTGGGCGTCTCCATGCTGATCTCGGCCGTGCTGGTGATCCTGGTGGTGTTCTGGTTTCTCAGGAACCCGCGCGCCACCCTGATACCCGCCGTGGCGGTGGGCGTCTCCATCATCGGCACCTTCGCCGTCATGTACCTTTGCGGTTATTCGCTCGACAACCTGTCGCTGATGGCGCTCACCATCGCCACCGGCTTCGTGGTCGACGACGCCATCGTGGTGCTGGAAAACATCACCCGCTACCGCGAGATGGGGCAGTCGCCGCTGGAGGCGGCGCTCTCCGGAAGCAAGGAGATCGCCTTCACCGTCTTTTCCATGAGCGTCTCGCTCATCGCCGTCTTCATCCCGATTCTGCTGATGGAGGGGATGGTGGGGCGCTTGTTCCGCGAGTTCGCCGTCACCCTGTCGGCGGCCATCGTGGTCTCGCTGGTGGTCTCGCTGACGCTCACCCCGATGATGTGCGCGACGCTCTTAAAGCCGGAGGAGCCGCGCGAGCACGGCATCATCTTCAGGTGGAGCGAGCGCTCCTTTGACTGGCTGCAGCAAAACTACCGGCGGACGCTCTCCTGGGCGCTCAAGCACTCGCTGTTCACGCTGTTTATCATGATCGCCACCATCGGCGTCAACATCCTGCTCTTTTCGATCATACCGGCCGGTTTCTTTCCCGAGCAGGACACCGGCCGCATTTCCGGGAGCATCCAGGCGGCGCAGGACACCTCCTTCCAGGCGATGAGCGGCAAGCTGGCGCAGATCGTCGCCATCATCCAAAAGGACCCGGACGTGGAATACGTCACCGGCTTCACCGGCGGGGGAGGGGGGTCGACCACCAACACGGCGCGCATGTTCATCTCCTTGAAGCCCTTTGCCACCCGCAAGACCAGCGCCTCCGGCATCATCAAGCGGCTGCGCGGCAAGATCTCCTCGGTCCCCGGCGCCCCCACCTTTTTGCAGCCGGTGCAGGACCTGCGCGTCGGCGGCCGGATCAGCAGCGCCCTTTATCAGTACACCCTGCAAGGGGGAAACCTTGCCGAGCTGAACGATGCCTCCCAAAAGCTGCTCAGGAAGCTGCGCACCGTGCCGCAACTGGTTGACCTTTCCAGCGACCTGCAGGACAAGGGGCGCGAGGCGACCCTGGTGATCGACCGCACCACCGCCTCGCGGCTGGGGATCACCCCGCAGGTGATCGACTCCACCCTGTATGACGCCTTCGGGCAGCGCCAGGTGGCGATCAGCTACACGCTGTTGAACCAGTACCATGTGATCATGGAGGTCGACCCGGTCTTCTGGCAGAACCCGGAGACCCTGAAGGACATCTACGTGCCGGCCGCCGGCGGCGCCATGGTGCCGCTCTCCGCCTTCAGCCATTTCCAGCCGTCGGCCTCGGCGCTGGCCGTGAACCACCAAGGGCAGTTTCCCTCCATCACCCTCTCCTTCAACCTGGCGCCCGGGGTGGCGCTGGGCGATGCGGTCAAGGCGTTGGACGGCGCCAGCCGCGAGGTGGGGCTGCCCGTCGGCATCAAGGGGAGTTTTTCCGGCACGGCCCAGGCCTTCCAGGCTTCGCTTGCCAACGAGCCGCTGCTGATCCTGGCCGCGCTGATCACCGTCTACATCGTGCTCGGCATACTCTACGAGAGCTACATGCATCCCTGGACCATTCTCTCCACCCTACCCTCGGCGGGGGTGGGCGCCGCGCTGGCGCTGATGCTTTTCGGGACCGAGTTGAGCCTGATCGCCGTGATCGGCGTGATCCTGTTGATCGGTATCGTCAAGAAGAACGGCATCATGATGGTGGATTTTGCCCTGGCCGCCCAGCGCAGAGAGGGGAAAAGTCCGCAGGAGGCGATCTTCGAAGCCTGCCTGCTCCGGTTCCGGCCCATCATGATGACCACCATGGCCGCGCTTTTCGGGGCCATGCCGTTGGCGTTAGGCGCCGGAGTAGGGAGCGAGTTGCGTCGTCCGCTGGGCATCTCCATAGTCGGCGGTCTCATTTTCAGTCAGATGTTGACCCTCTACACCACGCCGGTCGTCTATCTTTACATGGACCGGCTAAGGATCTGGATCGACCGCAGGCGAGGCCGAAGCGCCCAGAGAAGAGCCTACGAGGCCAGCCGTGCCAACCTCAGCGACCACCAGGCCCCATAGACAGGTACCCATACCATGGACAGGCAGTCCCATAATTCCCATGATTCCCAGAGATTCCCATAAAGTCCCAGAGGAAAGACCGGTGAAAAACAACCGTAAAATCAAAGCAATGCTCACCCTGCTATCAGCCCTGGCCCTCGCCGCCTGCACCGTAGGGCCGGACTACGTCCGTCCCACCCCGACCCCGACGGCGCCTTTTCCGACCGCCTTCAAAGAGAGCGCAGGTTGGAAAGTGGCCCAGCCCGACGACGCCAGCATCGGGCAAGGGTGGTGGAAGCTCTTCAACGACCCGCTGCTCTCAGCTCTCGAAGAGCAGGTGGTGATCTCCAACCAGAACGTGGCTGCCGCCGAGGCGCAGTATCGCCAGGCGAAGGCGCTGGTGCAGGCGGCCCGCGCCGGCTACTATCCGACCGTCACCGTCGGCCCCTCGGTGACCCGTTCCCAGAGGTCCGGCAGCCTCAGCACGGCGGGCGCCGTCGGTGGCGGCGGACCCGCCGCCAGCACCGATTACTCGCTCCCCATCGACCTCTCCTGGGAGGCCGACATTTGGGGGCGCATACGCCGCAGCGTGGAAGCGAGCAGAGACAGCTCCCAGGCGAGCGCGGCGGATCTCGCCGCCGCTCAACTGAGCGCGCAGGCGGAACTGGCCCAGGACTATTTCCTGCTCAGAAGCCAGGACGCCCAGAGAAAACTGCTCGACGAGACGGTGGCGAGCTACCAAAAGGCGTGGGAATTGACCAGGAACCGCTACACGAGCGGGGTGGCCGCCAAATCCGACCTGCTCCAGGCCGAGACCCAGTTGAAGACGGCCAAGGCGCAGGCGATCGATCTGGACGTGCAACGGGCGCAGCTGGAGCACGCCATCGCGCTTTTGATCGGCAAGCCCGCCTCCTCCTTCTCCATCGCGGTCGCGCCGGTGGTCGACGTCTTCCCGGCGATACCGGCAGGTCTCCCTTCCCAGCTTTTGGAGCGCAGGCCCGACATCGCCTCCGCCGAGCGGCGCATGGCCGCCGCCAACGCCCAGATCGGCGTGGCCAAGGCGGCGTATTACCCCAAGGTGAGCCTGAGCGCCTCCGCCGGCCTGGAGGCGCTGAGCCTGGCAAACTGGTTTTCCTGGCCGAGCCGTTTCTGGGCTTTGGGGGGAGCGCTGTCGGAGACCGTTTTCGACGGCGGGCTGCGGCGCGCCCAGACCGAGCAGGCGCGAGCCGCCTACGACGCGACCGTCGCCAACTATCGACAGACCGTCTTGACCGGATTCCAGGAGGTCGAGGACAACCTCGCCGCGCTGCGCATCCTGGAAGCGGAAGCCAAGGCCCAGGATGATGCGGTGAACGCCTCCCGCGAGACCCTGGCGGTGACCCTCAACCAGTACCGCGCCGGCATCGTCAGCTATCTCAACGTCACCGTCGCGCAAGCCACCGCCCTTGCCAACGAAAAAGCCGCAGTGGCCATTTTGGCTCGGCGCCACACCGCCGGCGTACTGCTGATCAAGGCCCTGGGCGGCGGGTGGGACGCGTCTTCACTTTAGTCCTTATCAGCTTGTCAAACTCTCGCCGTTGAGATAGTATCGGCACCCTGAACCGACTTTAACCAACAACTGATAAGGGCTTAGGACTGTTATGGAAAAAATGACTGGAACCATAAGGCTGCTCGGTAGGCTTTGTCTAATCGCGCTGGCGCTGGGAATGGCAGGCTGCGGCGGCGTCGACTTTTTTCCGGAATTCAAGCGGGCGGCAACCACGCCGGACCCGTTCTCGTTCACCAGCCAAACCGGCGTTGCCATCAGCACTCCGGTTACCTCCAACGCCATCACCGTCTCCGGTCTGACCGGCGCCACCAGCCCGATCAGCGTCACCGGCCCCACCGGCAGCGCCAGCAAGTATTCGATCAACGGCGCGACGGCCACCGACGTGGCCGGCACCGTGAAAAACGGCGACACGGTCACCGTGACTCAGACTTCGGCGGCTAACCGGGGCACCTCGACCATATCCACGCTGACCATCGGCAACATTAACGGGACCTTTACCACTACCACGCAACTCGTTACTATCTCAACCTTTAACGCACCGACGCAGGTTGGCGGATTGTCACAGGCGTTTGCCACCATAACCAGTATCGACGGTATCGTCGGCACCCACCAGATAAGCATTAAAGACAGCATCAACAGCAGTAACGCTCAATATTCGGTTGGGGACGTAAACGGCAACGCCACTGCCTTCATCAACGTCAATGAGACCGTTGCTAACCTAAACGGCTTGCGCGTCTTCGTTAGGAATGTGCCTTCTGCTACTACTGTGACTACCTTGACAATCGACGGCGTCAGCCAGGATGTTACCTTAACGCCATAATCGGTATTGCCTTGAGTCCTTCAGCGAAGTTATCGGAACTATTTGTTTGGATTGTATTAAGACGGATTAATTGCTGCTGTGGAACCTAGGCGATTACCAGAATGAGCGAATCTTTCGCCAAAGAAATATCAGATTTAAATATCT
>CAIYDQ010000217.1 GCA_903925075.1 uncultured Geobacter sp. | reverse complement strand
GGTGCCTGCCTGCGACACATGAGATATTTTCCTATAATAGTTCGACTTAAAGTTCCCAAATTTCCCCTCATGAGACCAGAATTCAATAAGTTAAGGCCAAATTCGGCATGCCGAATTTAGATTAGTTTTAATCTTAAAAAGGGCATCGCCCTCCCCTTTCTCCTTCGCCGTGAACGCCGATGTTTCCCCCGCGCCGTCATGGCAACGTCGCGTTTCGTGCCTCAACGCGACCTGCGTCTTCCCCTTTCACGCTGGAGGGACGGGGAACTTGCGAAAAACCGGGGTCGTAGAAGGTGCGCTGCCGGCGGCGGCCGAACTCCCGGGCCTCGGCCGACAGGGCCACGTCGTCGGCCGTCTTCAGCGCCCGGACCATGAGCGGCAGCAAAAGACAGTGGAACAGATCGCCCCAGTTGCGCGGATCGAGCAACTGGCGGGGGAGCAGGCGCGCTCCGCGCAGCCGCTGCGCAGTCATGATCTCGTCCAGCTCGCGCAGAAAAAAGGGCACGAACCTGATGCTGACGAACACCAGGAAAGAGAGCCGGTAGGGGACGACCCGCCGCAGGCCGCGCATCATGTCGGCGGTGCGGGTGGTGCGCAAGAGCACCGCTCCCGGTATGTAAAAGAGGATGATCTGGGCCGACTGCCGGATGCCGGGCCAAAGCCCCTTGGCCACGCCGCTCAAAAGGCAGTAGAGGCCGACGATCAGCGCTGCCTGGAACACGAAAAAACGGACGTCGCGCCACAGGTCGAACGGCGTCAGCTTGGCCGAGAAGTAGTAGACCAGCGCCGCCAGGATCAGGGCCAGCAGTTCTCCCGGGGTGCGCGCCCCCACGGCCAAAGCGCTCAGCAAGGTGCCGAGGGCGATCTTCCACCCCGCCCCCAGCCGGTGGACCGGCGAGTCGTGGGTCAGGTATTGGCAGGCGTAGTCGCTGGAGCGAAGCAGCTTGTGTCCGGGATTTTTAACGGCCGGTTTCGCCAAGACGCCCCCCGGTGAGTTGCAGCGTGCGCTCGGCCCAGCGCCGGTCGGGTAGCTCGTCGTGCGAGGCGATCACTATGGTGGTGCCGTACCTGCCGGGCATCGCCCCCAATATCTCCAAAAGCGACAGCCGTTGCGGGAAATCGAGCCCGGCGAAGGGCTCGTCCAGCAGCAGCACGGCGGGCTTCGGGGCCAGCACGGCGGCCAGGGCGACCCGGTGCTGTTCCCCGAAACTAAGGGTGAGCGGCGCCCGCTCGGCCAGATGTTCGATGCCGCAAAGGCTCAGGGCTTGCGCCACTTCGAGCTCGGTCTCGCTTTTGGAGCGCCCCAACCGGCGCAGACTGAAGGCGACTTCTTCCTGCACGCTCTCGGCGAATAACTGCCGGGACGGGTTCTGGAACAGCACCCCCACCTTGCCCGGCAGTTGCTCGGGGCGCGGCCGGGCCATGCCGGCGATCTCCACCGTCCCGCTTCCGGGTTGCTCCAGGCCGGCCAGAGAGCGGAGCAGGCTGGATTTTCCCTCGCCGTTGCTGCCGAAGAGATGCACTCGCTCGCCCCGCCCGACCCGAAGGTTCACCTCGCTGAATACCTCGCCGGTTTCGGGATAGCTAAGTCCGAGATCCCTAACGACGATGACGGCCGCCGCCTCGCCGGGCGCGGCGGGTGGCAGGTTGAGCGCGTCCTTGGGCGCATAGCGTCCGGGGGCCGGCATGGCCTCGGTCGCGGCGCCGACCCGGCCCTTCTCCATGGGGAGATAACGGTCGATGACCGCGGCGAAAGGGCGCGGATCGTGCTCCGCCATGACTATGGTGAACCCCTTCCCCTTGAGCCCGGCGAGCAGCGAGCAGAGGTCCCGTTTGCCCTGCAGATCCAGTTGCGAGGTCGGCTCGTCGAGCAACAGCAGCGAGGGGTGCATGGACAGCACCGATGCGATGGTCAGGCGCTGCTTCTGACCGGCCGAAAAGCGCTCCACGTTGCGCGGCTCGCAGTCGTCGAGCCCCACTTGCCGCAAGGCCTCCCGGATACGGTCGGCTATCACCCAAGCGGGGGCGCAGAGGTTTTCCGGCCCGAAGGCGACCTCTTCGGCCACGGTCGTGCAGAGGATCTGCGATTCGGCGTTTTGGAAGACGAGGCCCGCCGGGAGCGACCACTCGTCGTCGCCGGGAGGCGCGGCAATCGCTATCTCGCCCGTCAGGCGGCCGCCGCGCAACAGCCCCTTGATGGCGAGCAGCAAGGTGGTCTTGCCGCAGCCGGAGTCGCCGGTGAGGCAGATGAACTCTCCGGCCCGCACCGCCAGGGAAACGTCCAAGAGTGCTGCGGCCGTGGCGCCGGGGTAGCGGTAGGTAAGAGCGTTGATTGTCAGCACATCCATGTCCCTGGCAGACCGGGCCGGCGCAAACCGGCGCGGGTCATCGCGGCAGTATCGAACCCGCATTGTTGCGGCCGGCAGGCGTCCAGACCGCCTGTTCGACGCCGGGGTAGCGAATCTTCATGATGCTTGCCTGGGTTGCCGGCGAAAGCAGGAACTTCTGGAACCGGACGGCGTCGTCCGGGTTTACGCCCGGCACCCGCTCGGCATTGACCACGACGGAGACCATGATCCTTTGCAGCAACGGGTCTGCCGTGACCAGCGGCACGAGCGCCGCGTGCGTCCCTTTTTGTTCGCGGACGAAGGGGGTGATGCCCCAGAACACGTAGGCCTTTTGCTGCTCGGCAAGCGCAATCGCCTCGCCCTTGCTGACTCCCCGATCGATAAACCACCCCGCCTTGGCCGGCTTGCCCGCGGCATGCCAGAGGATTTCGGTGAGATACCTGATCCCTTTGGTGTCGTCGAGCACATACGGCGACCCGGTCTCGGCGATCCTGGCAAAGGCCTGCACCAGGTTGGACATGCCCCGGATCTTGGCTGGATCGGAAGCCGGCCCGAAGAGTCCGAGTTGGTTGGAGAACACCGTCTGCGGCCACAGTCCGAACCCCTTCATGACGAAGGCTTCGGCATCGCGATGGCCGAAGTGGGAAATCACCAGGTCGACCTTCCCCTCCTTGGCCAAGGTGTAGGGATCGTCGTCGGCCGTCAAGGCAACCTTGAGCCCGGTCTGCGACTCGAAGGACTCGATCAGACTCGGCAGCACTCCCCCTTCGACGGCGGTCGGGACGCTGGCAACGCGAAGGAGGCCCGGATGGGCAGCAACGGCCCGGTGGCTCCGGGCGGCGGGGACGGCGGCGGCATCGCCCGCCTGCGCCGAGGTAGACTTCGCCAGCAGGCTGGAACCTGCCGCCAGCGCCGTCGTCGCCAGAGCCAGAAATTTTCTCCGGTGCATCGGGACATCTTCGAAAGACATGAAACCTCTTTGTGCTTGACAGGTGAAGGAGTTCACCGTCCAGCGCCGGTAGCGGCAGTTGTAACAGGATCGCTCATCGTCGGCGACCATCTCCTCTTCGACGTCCGGGACAAACGAGCCGCACCCGGCCGCAACGGCGGCGGCGGCGCCCCAGCTCTCCTTGCCGCCTTCGAAAGTCAAAGCGCCCGTCTCGTCCTTGCTCCACATCGCTCAATACCCCTTCAACTCTTTCCGGTGCAGGGTCTGCCAACGGACCTGGCTGCCGTCCGGCTCCACTGCCGAGACCAGCAACACCGAGGCCCCTCCCAGCATCACGGTCTTCGCCTTGTCGCCCAGGCGCACCAGGTCGTCGTCCCGCACGACCCCGCCCGCCACGCAGGCAACCTTGTCCACCTCCGGCAGTTCGCGCAACTCCCGGACCTTCAGCAGCGCGGCGCCCTCCGGCGTCTTGACGCTCCCTTTCAGACGGCCGTCGTTGCCGCCCAGGCGCAGCCCCGCGCCCGCCAACGCGCCGATCACTCCCTGACCGGTGCCGCCATGCTCGGACAGATGCACCCCCAGGGAGGCTGCCAAGCCGTAGGCGTCCTCCTTGGTCAGCACCTCCTCCTTTGCCTGACGTCCGAAGGCAAGCAGCCGATCCGACCCCGTCACCTTGTCGACCACCGCCACGCACAGACCGGGATCGGCTTCCGGGGCGCTTTCTCTTCGCAGGAACGCGCCGGCATGGGAGATGACTTTGTCCAAAGCGTCCTCGTTGATCTCCGCCGTGAAGCACATGGCGCTGTTGTGCGAGGTATAGGGGATGTCGGGATGGACCAGCAGTTGATGACGAGTGACGAAACCTGAGCGCCCCCAACCGTTACTCTCCAGCTCTTCGGCGATCAACGACGCCAATTCGCCGGTGCCGCGGCTCTCCAGGTTGTCGGTGTCGTCGATGCTTACCAGGATCTGCATGCCAAACTCTCCTCGCGCGGGTGACTCAGCGGACAAAAAAAAGGGGACGCTTCTTTGATAGAAGAGTCCCCTAAGCGCTGATGCGAGCATCCGAACGTCGAGGTTCTCCTTGTCAAAGGAAGGCGCCGCCGTTTCCAGCAGCACCCATAGGCCGGATGCCGTGAGGAGTTATCCTTTTAGGCGTCGCGGCTCGGAGAGCCATTTATTATTTATATAACGATAGTTTCAGAAATAGGTTTCGTGACTGCGGGCCATAGAACAGCAAAACGCCGGTTCTGTCAAGGAATAAATCACCCCGTGCCGCTAGAGCAACCGACGCACGGCCCGCGTCAAACCCTCCAGGGTGAGGGGGAACATGGGGAAGAGTCCTCGCACCATGCGCACAGTTTCATAGGAGTCCCAGGAACTTTCCGGCAAAGGGTTCAGCCAGGCGCGCCGGGGAAAGGCCTCGGCGACCTGGCTCAGCCAGTCGATGCCGCTGACCGCACTTTCCGGGGTGGCGCCGCGGTACAGCAGTTCGTAGCTCGCCATGGCGGCGTCGCCAACGAGTATCAGCCGGTACCTCTTGCCGTATTCGCGCAGCACTTCGGGAGTCGGCAGAGATTCGTCGGTCTCCAGGTTGGAATAGAGTTTGTCGTAGATGCAGTTGTGAAAGTAGAAGGCGCGGAAGTCTTTGAAGTAGTTGAGCTTGTTGGCTGCCGAGAACAGCCGTTCCGAGATGTTGCGGAAAGGGTCCATGGAACCGCCGGAATCCATGGCCAGCACCAGCCGCAGGTTGTTCTCGCGCTGACGCGAAAAAACAAGATCGATCTCGCCGGCGTTCACGCAGGTCTTGTCGATGGTCGCGCTCAGGTCCAGCACCTCTTCCGCGCCGCAGTCCCGCAGGTCGCGCAGACGCTTCAGCGCCACCCCGATCTGACGCACGCCCAGCGTCAGGTCGCTGCGCAGGTTGCGGTAGCGGCGCGCGCTGGCTTGCTGCGCGGCCCTCTCCCCGCCGCTTTCGGCGGCAAAGGCGATGCCCGAGGGATCGTCGCCGTCGATGCCGAAAGGGCTCTCCCCCGCCGCGCCGACCCAGGCCGGCTCCCCCTCGCGCATCCCCTCCTGCTCCCGCAGCCTCTCCCCCAGTTCCCGCAGCAGCTCCGACAGCGTCAGCGTCTGCAGGCGGGCGATCTCTTCCGCGGAGAGCCCCAGCCGCGCCAGCGGGCTCTGCAGCCAGTCCAGGATCCGCTCCCTGCCGGCCGGGTTTTCGGGCAGAGTCCGGTTCTGGAAGCAGTGGTTGAAGGCCTGGTCGAAGGCGTCGTAGTAGGCGACGTCCTTGATCAGCAGGCTTCTGGACAGGTAATAGAAGTCGTCGAGGCTCTGGTTGTGGAGTCCCTTGGCAAGGCCGTCCAAAAGCGTGAGCCACTCGGTGAGGCTGACCGGCACCTTCAGGGCGCGCAGCGCATGGTAGAGCGAAAGAAACATCAGCGGACGGCGCTCGCTCTGACCTGGATCAGTTCGGCGATGATGCTGACGGCGATTTCCGAGATGGTGGCCGCCTTGATGTCCAAGCCGATCGGGCAATGCACCCTGTCCAGCGCCTCAGCGGAGTGGCCTTCCAGCTGCAGCAGCTTGAACAGCTCCTCGCGTTTGCGCTTGCTCCCCAGCATGCCGACGTATCCCGCCTTGGTCCTCAGGGCCTGAGAGAGCACCGTCTTGTCGTGGCGGTGGCCGCGCGTGACGATCACCACGTAGCTGTCGCCGTCGGGTTCAAATCCCTGGAAACAGCCGTCGAAAGAGTCCAGCACCTTGATGGTATGGGCGCCGGGGAACCTCTCCCGGTTGGCATATTCGCCGCGGTCGTCCAGCACCATCGTCTGGAAGCCGACCATTTCGGCCAGCAGCGCCACCTGCTGCGAGACGTGGCCCGCCCCGTAGATATACAGGGTGCTGGGGACGAAGCAGCGCTCGATCACGAACTGCTCGCCCTCGATGCTCTCCACCACCGGATAGGTCGAGCGGCAGGCCTTTTGGATCAGCAGATCCAGCCATTGTCGCGGATGGGGGAACTCGCCCACCAGCGAGCCGTCCTCCAGGGCCAGGCAGCGGGCGGTCGGCCGTCGTTCGGCGTCCAGCTTGCCAAGGGAGGCGACCAGGTAGCATTTCTCGCCGACGTGCAGGGCGTCGCGCAGTTTAGCGAACAGTTGCGCGTTGAGCGGAGAAGCGGGAAGATAATCCACCAGCAGTTTCACGTTACCGCCGCAGATCATCTGCATGCTGGCGGCGTCGTCGCCTGTGAGATCAATGGAGAGGATCTCGGCCAGGCCGGTTGTCAAAACCCGCGCCCCCTTCTTCTGAGCGGCGGACTCCATGACGCCCCCGCCCACGGTGCCGATGGAGGAGCCGTCGGCGCGCACCACCATCTTGGCGCCCGCCAGACAGGGCGCGGAACCCGATTTGCTCAGCACCGTCACCAGCGCCAGATTCTCTCCGTCAGTTTGCAAACCGCACACGGTCTGCGCCAGCCAGCTCATCAGCATGCTTTATTCTCCCGGTAATCTTTTCAAATTTCCTATTCGGGGGAGTGTAGCGCAGGAGCAAGCGCCGTTTCAACAAACTTCGTAACTGATCACCACATCAGCAAGCAACTTTGCACATTTGTAGGTCGTGTTGAACGGCTTCATCGTGAAACGCTACATCGCCATTGTGGCGACATCGCGACGTCGCGTTTCGTACCTCAACGCGACCTACGGAAACTTGCCGTAGGGGGAATTTGTCGAAGATCTCGCCGCTAGCGCGTGGCGAAGCCGTACTTGGCCAGCGCCGCTTTGGCGTCGTCGCTGTGCAGATAGCTGAAGAACGCCGCGGCATCGCGGTTTTTGGCTCCGGCGAGCGTCAACGACATGGGGTAGATCACTCGCGGGTAAAGCTCTTGGGGAACGACGAACAGTACCTTCGCCTGTCTCGCCTGCAGGGCGTCGGTCCGGTAAACGAAGCCTCCGTCCACTTCCCCCCTTTCCGCATACATCAGGCATTCGCGCACGTCCTTCGCCATCACCAGTTTCTTTTCCAGCCGCTTGTCAAGGCCGGCCTTCTTCAAGGCCTCCAGCGCGTACTCGCCCGCCGGGACGCTTTTAGGGCTCCCGATGGCGATCTTATCCAGCTTGACCAGATCCTGCAGCGAAGAGGCCTTGCCGGGGATACCGGCGAATACCAGGGTGTTGTAGGTAAAGTCGCCGATGCTGGCGGCATCGACCAGTTTCCTGCTCTTCAGGTAATCCATCCACTCCAGGTTGGCGGAGATGAAAACGTCGGACGGAGCGCCGCTCTCGATCTGCTTGGCCAGTTGACCCGAGGCGCCGTAGTTCTTGAGAAACTTCACGCCGGGATGCTGCCGGGCGAACTTTTCGGCGAGCTCGTTGATTACCTCCTTCAAACTGGCCGCGACCGAGAGGTTGACCTCCCCCGCCAGCGCGGGAGCGGCGAGAAGCAAAAAAACGAATAGGGTGGCGACGGCCTTGGTTGCGGTTTTCATGCGTTATTCCTCCTTAAATTCAGAAACGGTCAATCGGGATGGTGAAAGCTGACCGGCTGCATGCTGACGCCGATGTCCGAGGGTTTGCCAAAATAGACCGACGACAAAACCATGATGTCGATGCCCGTTGCGGCATAATCCACGGCGTTGGCCTCATTGATGCCGCCGGCTGCGGAGATAAGGATGCCGGGGTTGGCCTCACGGACCGCCTTGACGATATCCGTCAGGTCCGACGGGGCGATCTTATCGAGTTGTACCACGTCCGCGCCGCTCAGGGCGACCAGCAAAGCCTCCTCACCGTTTTCGGCTTCGACGATGATCTTGGTCTCGCGGGCCTTTAAGCGCATTCCGGCGACCAGCCCCAAGAAAGCCTCCAATCCGCCCAAGAAGGCCGTGTGCTGTTTGAACACGAGCACCGTCTCCGACAACCCCAGCCGGTGCGGGAGAGCGCCGCCGGCGGTGATCGCCTTGAGCGCTATCCTCTTGGTGCCGGGAAAGGATTTGCGCGTCGTTACCACCGCCAGGGCAGGATTGACGGCCGCAGTTTTCTGGACGATGCGCTGGGTGCGCGACGCGATGCCCGAGGCGTATTCCAGCAGATTCAAGGCCACCTTCCATCCCGCGTGCAGCGCGCCGGCCGGGCCGTCGGCGGCGAGGAACTCGATGCCTGCCGGCAGCCTGGTGCCGCTTGGCATGCAGGAGGTCACGGTAGCCCCACATTTTCTTAGCACCGCGGAGGCCTCTTCCGAGCAGCAAAGGGTGGTCTCCTCCCTGGTGGAAAAGACGATCCGCCCTCCCCTGTCTCCGATAGCCAGCAGATGCGAAGTCAGGTCGCCGTAAGGGACGTCTTCTTCGATGAAACGCTCGATTTCGCTGCCGGAAAGACAATAGTTCATCGGTATCCATCCTCCACTCTCGTTGCGGATTTCTGCGACGCGTCGAATCTGAAGATTTCCGTAATCCATTCACCGCATCAGCTAGCGACTTTGCGCATCCGTAGGTCGTGTTGAACGGCTTCATCGTGAAACGCGACGTTGCCACCGCGGCGCCGTTGCGACGTCGCGTTTCGTACCTCAACGCGACCTACGGAAACAGGTGCTGAATAGTTCAAAAGCACAATGCATACCATCGGCTGAAAGCGGGGAACGAGCCGTCAACATGACATTTTACTCTCCGGGCGTCAACCGTTGTATAGCTCATTCAACAGCGCTTGAGTAAATAGTGTGCAGATTGCCGAAACCTGCGGCATTGCGGACCCGCAGGCGCGCCTGCCGGGAGCGTGGCGGATTCCGAATCGGCGCGGGTCAGGCCAGCTCGTCAATCGGGGGTCGGATCGGTCACGAAGCCGATACGGACGATCCCCGCTTTGGATGCGTCGGACATCGCCTGGGCAACCAATTCGTAATACGCCTGCCGGTCGGCGCGGATATGGAGCTCCGGCTGCGGGCTTTTTTTCGATTCCGCGGCAAACCGGGCGTGCAGGGAGGCACGCGTCACCGCCTCTCCGTTCCAAAAAAGCGATCCGTCCTTGCGAATGCCCAACTCGATGTGGTCCGCCTTGGTGATGTTGGCGCTGCTGGACGCCTTCGGCAAATCGACCTTGACCGCGTCGGTCAATAGCGGCGCGGTGATGATGAAGATCACCAGCAGCACCAGCATGACGTCGATCATCGGCACCATGTTCATGTCCGACATCGGCCCTTGGGGACGGCGTTGGTTGAAGCTTCCTACTGCCATGTTTTTCCCCTCTAGTGCGTCTGCGCGCCGTTGGTCTTTTCGCCGACGGTGACCAGGGTGTACAAGTCGTGGGCGAAACCGTCCAGCCGCGCGAGCCAGATCCGGTTGCGGCGGCTGAAGGAGTTGTAGGCCAGGACCGCCGGAATGGCGACCGCCAGACCGACGGCGGTCATGATCAGAGCCTCGCCTACCGGGCCGGCCACCTTGTCAAGGGTTCCCTGGCCGCTCAGCCCAATAAACACCAGCGCATGGTAAATCCCCCAGACGGTGCCGAACAGGCCGATATAGGGAGCCGCCGAGCCGGCGGTGGCGAGTACGGTCAAACCCGTTTCGCTGCGGGCGGACTCCTGATCCAGACTGTTGCGCAGGGCCCGGGTGACGAACTCGGACAGCCCTCCCGCCAGGGCCAGTTTCTGAACGCCGTAACGGCTTCCATCCCGCCCGGCCGTCAGGGCCTGCTTGGCAAGTTCGGCAAAGGCGTTGTCCGTTTCTTCCCGCTGCAGAATTTTCTCCATATCCGGCAGGGACTCCGCCTCCCAAAAACTCTGCAGGAAAAGGTTGGCACGTTTGTGAGCGGCAAGGTTGGCTAACGACCTGGTCAGGATCAGGTACCAGCTGGCGATTGACATGCTCACCAAGAGCAGGAGCACCGTCAAGCCGACGCTATCCGTTTGCGAGATGAAATGGGCAAGTCCGAGTTTCTGTTCCATGTCAGGGTCCTTTGAGAGTGAAATTGAAAGGCTGCAAGGCAACGGCGTGGACTGCGACGCCGTTGCGTTTGGCAGGGGCGCAGCGCCAGGTTTTTACGGCGGCGATGGCCGCCTCGTCCAGTCGGGAAAATCCCGACTTTTTCTTTATCGTGACGTTCACCACCCGGCCTAGTTCGTCCAGTTCGACCAGCAGCACCGTTTTCCCTTCTTCGCTGCGTCGAACGGATAGTCCGGGGTAGACGGGGGGCGTTCGTTCCGAGCAGCTTACGGAAAGATCGCCGGTCAGTTGAACCGGCTGTGTTCCTGAACCTCCCTCCGGTTGCGGCTTCGGCCTGCCCACGGCCACGGCGCTTCCCTTCTGGCTGACGGACACCGGCGCAGCAGGGACGGCCGCGACCGGCGCTGGCGGAGCGGCCGGTTCCGCCGGCGAGGTTACCGGCGCCGCAGTCACCTGCAGGTGTTCCGTGGCCGGCGGAACTGGTCGAGGCGCATCCGTCCTGATCGGAGCGGGCCTAACCGGTGCGGCCGGCTTGACTGGTGCGGCGGGTTTGACCGGTGCGGCCGGTTTGACGAGTTTGACCGGTGCGGATAGCTTGACCGGTTTCGGCGCAGCCGGTTCAGCGCGCTTCGCGGCCGGAGGGGGATTGATGATGGTCGCGAACACCGTCAGGACTTCCGCAGGCGGCAGGATGATCCGGTAACTCCACAAGCCGTATAACCCGGCGAGATGCAGCAAAAGAACCACGGCGAACCCTACCAGCTTCTCCCGTTTAATATGCGATCCAGCTCCCAGCTTCATTGGTACTCCTCAGCCCAACCCGGAATAGATGGGAACGAAGGTCTCCGCGCTCGTTCCTTCAACCTGGAACGGAATGCGTTTAAAAACGACGCCGTAGAGCCGGTGCAGGTTCTCTTCGGTTATCACTTGCCCAGTGGGACCGCAAAGAGATTCCCGCTCCCCCAGCATGAGCATGGTCGCATCGGCCACCGCATGGGCGTGCTGCGGATGGTGCGTGGTGAAAACCACCGTCAGTCCTTGTTCGCGAGACAGGCGCCTGATCCACTCCAGGATGACGCCCTGGTTCTTGAGGTCCAAGGCGGAGGTCGGCTCGTCGAGGACCAGAATGTCAGCCTCGGTGGCAAGCGCGCGCGCGAAGATCACCAGCTGCCTTTGCCCTCCCGAGAGTTCGTCGAAAGGGCGCTCGGCCAGATCGGCGAGACCAAGCTTCTCCAGCGCCCTGCGCGCGGCTTTCACGTCCTCGGCGGACGGGACGGAAAAAAGGGCAACCCGGTGGGCGCGCCCCATGAGCACCATGTCCAGCACGCTGTAAGAGAAGCTGACCTGGAACAACTGGGGCACGAACGCCGTCCTTCCTTCAACCCGGATCGTCCCTTTTTGGGGAGAAAGCGCGCCGATGATGAGTTTCAGAAGCGTGGTTTTGCCGCAACCGTTGGGACCGAGGATAGCCAGAACCTTGCCGCGTTCCACCTCGCCCCGATACGCCTGCAGCACCGATCGACCGCGATCATAGGAAAAGCCCAGTCCCTCGAAGGCAATGCTTTTCTCAGTCACGCCCCCACCCCCTGGCCTGCGTCTTCCAAAAGACGAAGGCGAAAACCGGCGCGCCCACCAGGGCCGTCAGCAATCCCACGGGGATTTCCAAGCTGGTGAGGTTTCTGGCCAGACAGTCCATGACCAGAAGATAGATCCCTCCCAGCAGCACCGAAGCCGGCATCAGGGCTCTGTGGTCCGGGCCCACCAGCATGCGGGCGAAGTGCGGTATGACCAGGCCGATCCATCCGACGCCGCCGCTTACCGACACCTGAGCGGAAACGATGAGAGAAATGAGCACCAGCACTCCCCAACGGAGCGGACCCACCTTCACGCCGAGGGCCGCCGCATCGGTGTCGCCAAGGGAGAGCAGGTTGATGCGCCATCTGAGCAGCAAGAGCACGATCCCGGCAGCCACCGTGGGTATTCCGATGATGGGCGCCTTTTTCCAGTCGGCTCCGGCAAAGCTCCCCATGAGCCAGTAGACCATGCCGGGAAGCTTGGCCTCCGGGTCCGCCAGGTGCTGAGTGAGGCCCACCAGGGCGCCAAAGAAAGCGCTCACGATCACTCCCGCCAGCACCAGGGAGAGGATGCCCGCCCGTCCCGCCAGCCGCGAAAGACCGAAAACCATGACCAGGGCAAGCATGCCGAAGGCGAAGGCGAGACCGACCACGCCGGCGGCGGGGAGGGAGAGCAGGATGGCCAGCACGCCGCCGAAGGAGGCCCCGCTGGAGACGCCCACCAGGTGCGGCCCCACCAGCGGGTTGCGGAAAATGCCCTGCAAGCAGGCGCCGGACAGCGCAAGCCCCATGCCCGCCAAGACGACCATCAGCAAGCGAGGCAGCCTCACCAGCCAGACCACGATCCATTCCGTCTCCTGCCAGCGGGGCGAGACGGGCGCGCTGCCGGGCACCGCCGCCAGCAGGATGCGAGCCACCGTGCCCGCCGGCACGTAGTAGCGCCCCAAGGCCAGATAGAATACCGAGGCAATGGCGAGGACGGCGAGCAGCGCGAAAAGTACTATTAGAGCCCGAGTGCGGGACGGTTTCTGGAGCGTGGCATTCATGGCGATCCGATTGTGGCGTGAGTTAATGGCGCGGCGCCTCGGCGTTCATTATCGAATCGAAGTCGCCGTCGGTCAGATTGTAGTGAAAGAATCGCCGGTAGAAAGCGGCGGTCTCCTTCTTCATGTCCAGCTCCCGGAACTTTTCCGGATGGAGGAGTTTCGCCGCCCAGAGGATCTGCAGCGCCCCCTCCGCGCTGTGGCGGTCCCACAGGTAAACCCCGCTGGGATTGGCATAAACCTTGCCGTTTTTGACCGCTTTAATGCCGCTCCATTGCGGATCGCTCATGATCTTCCGTTTGTTGGCAAGGTTCGGCGCGGTCCCGCAAATAATGACATCCGGGTTCCACTTGATCACCTGCTCCAGGGTTACGATTTTTCCCAGCCCTTTCACGTTAAACGCGGCATTGGCGCCGCCGGCGATGTTTATCCAGTTGTCGATCAGAGACTCGACTCCGTCTATGGCAAGCACGCCGGACTGCATGGAGTGCAACACCTTGGGCCGCCCCTCCATGGGTATGGCCGCCGTCACCGCTCGCACCCGGTCGATGTTGTCCTGGTAGTACTTGGCGAAGTCGCGGGCCGCCGCCGCCTGTTTGGGGCCGAGGACCTCGCCAGTCATCAGGATGGTAGTTTTGATGTCGTCAAAGGTGACCGCGGGCATCAGCACCACCGGGATATGGACCGCCGCCACCTTGTCCATCCAACTCGGCATGCCGCCGGCATAGCTCATCAGAATGACGTCCGGATGCAGGCTGAGCAGAGTTTCGATGTTCAGGTCGTTGCCTGCGCCGGTCACCGCGGGAAGGCCTTTGATCCGCGGATACAGCTTCTGCAGCCAAGGCTGTTTCTGGGCCATGGCGACGGTGCCGACCAGTTTGTCGGCGCCACCCAGCAAGAGCACCATGCCGTGATGGGCGGGCCAGAGGTCCACCACCCGGTTGACAAGGAGCGGTATCTCCACCACCCGCCCGGCGGCGTCCGTTATCTTGCGCGTTTTCGGAGCCGCGGAGGCCGACGACCGGCCGCAGGAGGCCAACAGCAAAGAGATGCAGAGCGCCGACAGGGTAACGAGAGAAAACAGCCTATTTTTCATTGCGATTCCGCCGTATCTAAATTCAACGCCATAAACATACCCGTAGGATGTGGTGAACATAGTGAACCGCATCGTCCTAAACCGATGCGGTTCGTGCCTCACCACATCCTACGAAGCTTTCTTTCGCTAACTATGAGTGGCTGAAGACCAGCGCTAATCAGGTCAAAATTTGACCTGCATCGAGGCGATGATCTCCCGAGGCGTGCCGAGATATGCCGTGTTAAGCGTGCTCGCGGGGGTGAGGCTGCCTCCGTTGATGTTGCTCGGCATGACCGATGCCCAGTACCGTTCGTTGGTCACATTGTTGACCGTGAGACGCCAAGTGGTTTCTTTTCCGATCAGCGTGCTGACATACCTGACGCCGAGGTCGAGGGTCGTATAGGCACTCGCATAGGATACATTTTCCGCGTCCGCCGCACGCCGGCCGACGTAGTGCACGTTAAGGGACGGCGTCAGGCCGGTGATGAAGGGCATCCGATATTCCACATAAACGTTGCTCTGCACCTTGGGAACGCCGATGACGTCCTTGTCCTCGGTGGTAAAACTGCCCGTGTCCACAAGCTTGGGATTCAGTATGGCGACGCCGCCAAAAACCTTTACGCGATCGATGATTTCGCCTGCCACCATCAGTTCGGCGCCGTAGTTGATCTGCTTACCCTGAACCTGGAACACATTGCCGCTGGTAAACGCATAGGGGCGGTCGATGCGGAACAGTGCGGTGGTCAGATCGATCTTGTCCAAGGAAACCTTCACGCCGGTTTCATACTGCGTGCTGCGGAAAGGGGGGAGCGTCACATTTGAGTTGCTGGTGCCCGTCGGCGCCGTATCGCCCTGCTGCAGGCTGTCTGCGTAGGAAAAATAAACAAGGGTATTTTCGAACGGCTTGTTGGCAATGCTGGCCCCGTAACTGAACCCTTCGTCGCGGGATTTGTTGGTCGTGGCGCCGCTTACGTTATAGGTGGCGGAGTTCAGCCAACTGTAACTGGTGGAAAGAATCGCTGACCATGATTTATAGGTGAGGGTGTCCACGGCGTTCAAGACTTGTTCCTGGATCACGTTGGAGATGTAGCTGTCCTGCTTTTGGTTCCAGACAGGCTCCGGATAACTGACCGGGTTGTTGATGTTGGCGGTGCCGACTATTTGTTTGGCGAAAACGGTCGACAGAGTCGTGTTGCTTCTTTGGTGCCCACTGGTTCCGAGCACGAGGTCATGGGTTACATCTCCGGTTTTCACGCGGCCGTTCAGGTTCAACAATTCGCTGTCCACCACGAAGGTGGTGGTATTGGCATTAGGCAAGGCGCCGAGCGAAGTTTGGAAGGTGCCGACGTTGTCGGTCAACGTGTTGAGGACCTGAAACACGTTTCTACCGGCCGACTGGTCCAGAAAGCCGAAAGTGAGATGCCAGTTCTCGCTGAAGTCGTGCTTCACCTTAATGCTCGCAGTGCGCGTGGAAAGATCGTAGCCGGCCCAACTCTGGCCGTAGCCCGCGCGGGTGGGATCGAGCGCACCCGGCAATTTGATGTTCGTGCCGGGGGTCGCGATGCTGCTTGCGTAGGAAAAGCCGGCCGGGAAGCCCTGTTCGTGAAGCTCGTAATAGCTAAAATTGGTCTCCACGACGGTGTGGGGGAGCCCACGCCAATCGAGAGCCAGGCTGGTAAGCTTACGGGTGATGGTGCTGCTCGGCGCCCACTCGTGGCCGCTGTCGTAGAGCAGGTTGGCCCGGTAACTGAAGCCATGTCCCAGCGGGCCGCTCAGGTCGGCATGGTAGTAATTGTTGACCTGCCCCCCGTAACTGACGTCACCCAGGTCCAGTTCATAATAAGGCTGGGCCGTGGGTCGTTTGAGCACCAGATTGAATACCCCCGACGGCGAAGCGGGTCCATAAAGAGATCCGCCCAAGCCGGTCATGACTTCGAGTCGTTCAAACTGTTCCATGGGATATGCGGTGGTAGCGGTGATATTGAGTCCATCCATCCGGTTGTTTTCCGAGACGGTCCCCTCGAAACCGCGGGTTTGCGGTCGGCCGAGGTACATCCCCCCCCTGGCTTCGTACTGCGCGGAAGGTATATATTTGGTCAGAGGCGCCATGCCGGTGGTCGGCTGGTTTTCCATGAGATCGCCCGGCACCACGCTGATGGAATAGGGGATCTCCATCGGGTCCTTAGTCCCCAACGGTCCGACCGAAACGGTCTCGACCCGGTAGCCGGTTTCAGCGCTCCCTACTCTGGGAGGTTTACTCGCTTGCACGTCGATTTCGGTCAGTTGCACCGGAGCATTCTTGGTAACGGGCGCCGCTTGTTGTGGCGACGCCGTCCCGGCTTCGTCGGCCAACGCCGGCGACGACAACATGGCCAGAGCCAGCGGCAGCGCCAGCAGACCGCGTTTACTGTCCGAACGGTAAAAATCTCTCAGTTGCATCAGTTGCATCTCTTCCTCCTTGCTTTGCTTCCAGTTTGAAATTCAGTAGAAAAATAACTTTTCTGATTTGGCTTCCAGTCGACGACATCCGAACGTTTTTACATCCTTACCCCCTAATTTAATTGAAATATCGCAGCCACTCTTCCCGAAAAAAACAAAGGGCCTTCCCGGATGGAAAGGCCCCTTAAACGTCGTCAATGCACTCGGCGCCGTTGGGTCTCCTTTGCAAAAGGGAGGCGGAGCCGTTTCCAGCACCACCCATAGGCCGAAACGCCGTAAGGTGACCCTTTTAGGCGATTTGGCTCGGAGAGCGTGTATTTAGATTGTGTTTTGGTCACTTACGACGTTTCGGCAGCCGAAAAAACAAAGGGACCTTCCCCGGATGGAAAGATCCCTTGACGTCAATAGATGTAATCCGTAGCCGTTTAGGTCTCCTTTGCAAAAGGGAGGCAACGCCGTTTCCAACGCCACCCATAGGCCGAACGCCGTGAGGTTTACTTTTAGGCAATTCGGCTCGGAGATAGTATGTCCACCGCTATATACTATATTACACAACGAAAAGTAACGCTAAAAAGCAGCAACGAGCAATTTTAATACCTTAACCCGCCCCAGTTAATTAGACATCCCCTATCAGCCATTGACAGCCGCTTTTACTTCGAAGCGGATGACCGCGCTAAAAAACTTCGAAAATCTCTCTGGCAATGAGCGCCCTTTTGATTGTATAGTCCGACATTTCCGCAACGGGACAGGGAGTGGCGACTAGATGGATGAGGCGGTCAAGATCATATTGATGTCGGGCAAGTCGGGCTTGGATTTGGCGCTCTACACGCTGTTGCCGGTGCTGGTGGTGATGATGGCGTTGATGAAGGTGGTGGAGGCGCGCGGCATCCTGGCTCTGGTCGCCCGCATCGTGCAGCCGGTCCTGCGGGTCTTCGGCGTGCCGGGGGCCGGCGCCTTCGCCATGCTGCAACTGCTGCTGGTCAGTTTCGCCGCCCCTCTGGCCACCTTGAACATCATGGAGAGAGACGGCACCGCGCGGCGCCGCATCGCCGCCACCTTGGCCATGGTCTTCACCATGTCCCAGGCCAACGTGGTCTTTCCGATGGCCGCGGCGGGACTCAACGTGGGCGCCATCATGCTGACCTCGCTTTTGGGCGGGCTGACGGCGGCAGCACTCACCTATTACCTCTTCGCCCGCTCCGCGCCGGAGGACGGCGCGGCCGAGGATCATTTCGTCACCGCGCCCGATGCCAAGAAAAGCACCACTCTGAACCTGATGATCGTCGGCGGTCAGGAGGCGGTCCAGGTGATCTTGGGCGCCATACCGATGTTGATCTTGGCCATTTTCCTGGTGAACGTGCTCAAGGTAACCGGTGCCATTGCGCTTTTGGAGAAGGGGCTGGCGCCGCTCTTCGCACTGATCGGCTTTCCTGCGGTGGCGGTGCTGCCGCTGGCGACCAAGTATCTGGCCGGCGGCACTGCCATGATGGGAGTAACGCTCAACCTGATCAAGGAGGGGGCGATCTCGACGGTGGAGTTGAATCGAATGGCCGGCTTCCTTACCAATCCCTGCGATATCGTGGGGGTGGCCGTGCTGATCTCGGCCGGAGCACGCTGCCGATCGGTGGTGCGCCCGGCCATCGCCGGCGCGGCCGTCGGCATTTTGCTGCGCGGGGTGCTGCACCTGCTGTTGTTCTGAAAACTGAACTCCCGGATGAAAAACTCGCACACGGATTGAACTGTTGCATCATCCGTGTGCGAGCCTTTGACTTGATTCTCACCGAATTCAGTTCTCCTCCGCCACGCTTCAGCGCCCACCCAGCGCCGTTTTAATCTTCTTCAGCACGCCGAGATTCTTTTGCAGACCGTCGATGTGTTTCTCCATGTCGCTGATGGTGGTTCCCATCTCCGCAGCGCTGCCGATAATTCCCCCGCTGCCGGTCGCTTTCTGCATCAACTCCCCGCCGACGTCTCCAAACTGGGCATTGGCGCTTCGCCCGGTCAAGGAACCGCAGAAGAAACCAACGGCAAAGATCCCGGTGACCATGCCAACACGCACACTGTACAGCTTCGTTCTGGGTTTCATGAATTCCTCCTTCTACTGCCGTTGATGATGGTGAAATGCCTGACGTTTCGAATTACAGCCATCAAGCATACAATCACGGCCCGACCATACAAGGCGACCAACCGAAATTACGGCCGTAGGCTTCGTTCCCGCTCAAGATCGACGCGCTGCACTACGACGCGAAGAAGCCCCGGCGGAGGTCGACCGGGGCTTCATTTTTCGTTGCTGCTAATGCGTCACTGCTTTTTCGTTGCTGCTATTGGAAAGCTCGCGATCAGGCTTCTTCGAACAGCGCCGTGGAGAGGTAGCGCTCCGCCAGGTCGGGGAGGATCACCACGATGGTCTTGCCGGCAAACTCGGGAAGGTTGGCGAGGCGGACTGCGGCGGCTACCGCGGCGCCGCTGGAGATGCCGACCAGAAGCCCCTCTTCCTTGGTCAGGCGCCGAGCGAAGTCCAGGGCCTCGTTGCTGTCCACCAGCTCGACGCGGTCCACCAGGGAGAGGTCGAGGACCTCGGGAATGAAGCCGGCGCCGATCCCTTGAATCTTGTGCGGACCGGGCTTCAACTCCTGCCCGGCGAGCTTTTGGCTGATGACCGGACTCTCCTTTGGCTCGACGGCCACCGAAATAATCTGTTTCCCCATGGTTTTCTTGAGGTACCTGGAGATGCCGGTGATGGTGCCGCCGGTGCCGACTCCGGAGACGATCACGTCGACCGCGCCGTCGGTGTCGGCCCAGATCTCAGGACCGGTGGTCTTCTCGTGGATCTCCGGATTGGCCGGGTTGGTGAACTGCTGCGGCAGGAAATAGCGCGACGGATCGGAGGCGACCATTTCCTCGGCCTTGGTGATGGCCCCCTTCATGCCGGCGGAACCGGGGGTCAGTATCAAATTGGCCCCCAGCGCGGCCAGCACGCGGCGGCGCTCGATGCTCATGGTTTCCGGCATGGTGAGGGTGAGCTTGTAACCCCGCGCCGCGGCGACGTAGGCCAGCGCAATGCCGGTGTTGCCGCTGGTAGGCTCGATTATCTCCACGCCGGGCTTCAACACGCCGCGCGCCTCGGCGTCCCAGATCATGTTGGCGCCAATCCGGCATTTCACGGAGTAGGCAGGGTTGCGCCCCTCGACTTTGGCCAGGACGATTGCCTGCGCCCCCTTGGTGACATGGTTCAGCCGCACAAGCGGGGTGTTGCCGATGGATTGGGAGTTGTCTGCATAAATTCGGGACATGGCGATAATTCTCCTTTGAAGTTTAGATAGCGCCTTCTATAGCAGTCTCATGCTGTGCATCGATACGATATCGGTTCCCGAATCGCCCGCTTGCGGCGTTGGCGGCGACGGTCGAGCCTGAAACCTTCCATTAATGTTTTACGGTATCTTTATATTTATCTCGTAACGCTGTCAAGTACTTTATATCTATTGTTGATAGAATAACTGTGCTATCAAATCTGGTAGTCGTGAGTGAAAACCCGCATCTTTCTCGGCCGGGCGAAGACCTTCTCCCCCACCTGCAGTGAAAGCTTGTCCGCCACGTCCCGGGGGAGATCGACCTCGATCGATTCCTCGCCTCCCAAAAGCGCCAGATCGACCCGCACCAGCGGACCTACCGACAGTATGTAGCGGACTTCCGCCTCGATGGAGCTGGCGTCGAAGGCGAACCTTTCGATCTCGATATCGTGGGAACGGACATAGCCTATGGCCGGAAGGTCGTTGCTGGCGGCGTGCTCCGGCGAGGCAAGCTCCATGCCCCCCATCTTCATCGTCCCTTCATGAACCCTCCCCTGGAAAAGGTTGACGTTGCCGAGGAAATCGAAGACGAAGGGGGTTGCCGGCCGGTCGTACACCTCCGACGGGGTTCCCTGCTGCTCGATTTGCCCGTTGTTCATGACCACGATCCGGTCGGCCACCTCGAGCGCTTCCTCCTGGTCATGGGTCACGAAGACGCTGGTGACGTGGATCTCGTCGTGAAGCCTCCTGAGCCAGCGCCGCAGTTCGAGGCGGACCTTGGCGTCGAGGGCGCCGAAGGGCTCGTCGAGCAGCAGCACCTGCGGTTCGACGGCCAGCGCACGCGCCAGAGCCACCCGTTGGCGCTGCCCGCCGGAGAGCTGGGCCGGATACCGGTCGAAGAGGTTTTCCAACTGAATCAGCTTCAAAAGGGTGTTCACCTTGTCGCGGATCTCCCCCTTCCCCAGCCGCGATTTCTTGGGCTTGACCGTCAAGCCGAAGGCGATGTTGTCGAACACCGTCATGTGCCGGAACAAGGCGTAGTGCTGGAAGACGAAGCCGACCTGCCTCTCCCGGACGTCGCGCTTGGTCGCCTCCTCGCCGTTGAAGAGGATGCTGCCGCGGTCGGGCGTCTCCAGGCCGGCGATAATGCGCAATAAGGTGGTCTTGCCGGAGCCCGAAGGACCCAGCAAGGCGACCAATTCCCCCGAGGGCACCTTGAGGGTGACGTCGTTTAGCGCCGCGAACTGCCCGAAATTTTTGCTGACACTCTCGATAGCTATGCTCATGGTATCTACCTTTCGTTTTCGTTGATGGACAGCCCCTGCTGGATCTTCCACTCGGCGAGCGTCTTGATGGCGAGGGTGACCAGCGCCAAAAGGGCCAGCAGCGAGGCGACGGCGAAGGCCGCGGCGTAGCTGTATTCGTTGTAGAGGATCTCCACCTGCAGCGGGATGGTGTTGGTCGAGCCGCGCACGTGCCCCGAGACCACCGAGACCGCGCCGAATTCCCCCATCGCCCTGGCGTTACAGAGGATGACCCCGTAGAGTACCCCCCACTTGATGTTGGGGAAGGTGACCCGGAAGAAGGTCTGCAGGCCGCTGGCGCCCAGCGTCAGGGCGGCCTCCTCCTCGTCGCGTCCCTGCGACTCCATGAGCGGGATCAATTCCCGCGCCACGAAGGGGAAGGTGACGAAGATGGTGGCGAGCACGATGCCCGGCACGGCGAAGATGATCCTGATGCCGTGGGCCTGCAGCCAAGGTCCGAGCCACCCTTGCAGGCCGAAGATGAGCACGTAGATCAGCCCCGAGACCACCGGCGAGACCGAGAACGGCAGGTCGATCAGCGTGATCAGCAGGCTTTTGCCGGGGAAGCTGAATTTCGCGATGGCCCAGGCGGCGACGATGCCGAAGAAGAGGTTGACCGGCACGCAAGCCGTGGCGGTCAACAAGGTGAGCCAGATGGCCGAGAGCGTGTCCGGTTCGTGCAGCGCCGCCAGGTAAGCCTCCCACCCCTTGTCGAAAGCTTGAGCGAACACCGCCGCCAGCGGCAGCAACAGGAAGAGCGCCAGGAAGGCGAGCGCCACGGAGATCAGCAGCCAGCGGACGGCGGCAGGCTCCGAGACTTTCGATGCGCGTGAGGTAGTAGTGGCGTGCATGATGACTCTCCTTATTCGGCGAAGCGCCGGCTCCATTTCTGCAGCAGGTTAATGGAGAGCAGCAGCACAAACGAGGCTACCAGCATCACCGTGGCGATGGCGGTCGCCCCCGCGTAGTCGTACTGCTCCAGCTTGGTGATGATCAAAAGCGGGGTGATCTCCGACACCATCGGCATGTTGCCGGCGATGAAGATGATCGAGCCGTACTCGCCGACGGCCCGGGCGAAGGCCAGCGCGAAGCCGGTCAGTATGGCCGGGAGCATGGTCGGGAAAATCACCCGGTAGAAAGTCTGCAGGCGGTTCGCCCCCAGGCAGGAGGCCGCCTCCTCCACTTCCTGGTCCAGTTCCTCAAGCACCGGCTGAACGGTCCGAACCACGAAGGGAAGGCCGATGAAGATCATAGCCACCATGATGCCCAGCGGCGTGAAGGCGATCTTGATGCCGCGCGGTTCCAGCCATTGGCCGAGCCAGCCGTTTGGGGAATACACGCTGGCCAGGGTGATGCCGGCCACCGCCGTCGGCAGAGCGAAGGGGAGGTCCACCAGCGCGTCGATCAATTTCCTGCCGGGGAACCGGTAGCGCACCAGCACCCAGGCGGTCAGCACCCCGAAGACCGCGTTGACCGAGGCCGCGAACAGGGCTGCGCCGAAAGTGATGCGGTAGGAAGCGACCACGCGCGGCGAGGTGACGGCAACCAGGAACTGGTCCCAGGTGAGAGTGGCGGTCTTGAAAAAGAGCGCCGACAAAGGGATGAGCACGATGATGCTCAAGTAGAAGATGGTGTAGCCCAGCGCCGGTCCGAAACCGGGCAAGACAGTATTTTTAGTGCCGAACGAGCCCACGCCCCCTCCCTTGAAATTGGATAACTTCCACAGCTTCAATCAGCCTCATAATCACATCAGCCCGATCGGTCCGATCGGTCCGATCAGTCCGATCAACCCCCATTCCGCCAAACACCGCGCCCCGCCGTAAATCTGGTCGAAAGCCCCGCCGTCGGAAAAGTGCGCCTTTTGGGCCTTGGCCCAGCCGCCAAAGGTGTCGTCGATGGTGACCAGCCTGAGGGCGGGGAATTGCCGGGCGTACTTGGCCGCAACCTTCTTGTCATAGGGGCGATAGAAGTGCCTGGCGACGATCTCCTGACCCTCGGGAGAATAGAGGTATTTCAGATATTCCTCGGCCAGCTTGCGCGTTCCTTTCCGGTCCGCCACCTTGTCCACCAAGGTGACCGGCGGCTCGGCCAGAATGCTCAGCGAAGGGACCACGATCTCGAAACGGTCCTTGCCCAACTCGTTCACCGCCAGAAAAGCCTCGTTTTCCCAGGCGACCAGCACGTCACCCTGGCCGCGCTGCACGAAGGTAGTGGTGGAGCCCCGCGCGCCGGAATCCAGCACCGGGACGTTGCGATACAGCTTGGCGACGAATTCCTTCGCCTTGGCGTCGCTCCCCCCTTTCTGCTTCAGCGCGTAGGCCCAGGCGGCCAGGTAGTTCCAGCGCGCGCCGCCCGAGGTCTTGGGGTTCGGGGTAATGACCTTGACGCCGGGCCTGACCAGATCGTCCCAGTCCCTGATTTTCTTAGGGTTCCCTTTGCGCACCAGAAAGACGATGGTCGAGGTGTAGGGAGAGCTGTTGCCGGGCAGCCTTTTTTGCCAGTCCCGCGGGATCAGCTTGGCCTTGTTGTAGATCTCGTCGATGTCGTAGGCGAGGGCCAGGGTGACGACGTCGGCGTCCAGACCGTCGATCACCGCCCTCGCCTGCTTGCCCGATCCGCCATGCGACTGCTTCACGACCAGATCCTGCGAGGTTCTCTGCTTCCACTGTTTGGCAAAGGCCTTGTTGAAATCCTGATAAAGTTCGCGGGTTGGATCGTAGGACACGTTTAGCAGTTCGGACTTGGCGAACACTCCGGCCGGAGACAGCGCGGTCAGCGCCAAAAATATAACAGCAATGGCTCTCCTGGTCATGGCAATACCTCATAAATTTGAAGAAACGGTCAGATGCTCGATCAGATGCAGAAATTCAAGATGCCCTTCTCGGCTTCCTTGGCGTGCTCTATTCTCTCCAGGACATCCTGCAGCGAGGTGCCGTCCAGAATCTGCGCCATGGCATCGCGCACATCCTTCATCACGATCCTGATGCCGCAGGCCAACTCGTTGTCGCATTCGCTACAGGTGGCATAGGACATCTCGCTGACGCAGGGCACGGGTGCCAGCGGCCCTTCCATCACCCTGATCGCCTGGCCGAAGGTGATGTTTTTCGGGTGTCGCCCCAAGTAATAGCCGCCCCCTTTCCCTTTTTTGCTGTGCAGTATACCGTTGTTCTTCAACGCCAGCAAAATGGCCTCCAGGAACTTTTTGGGGATTCTTTCGTCGTGCGCCAAGTCCGCGATCAGAATCGGCCCCTGCTCGTAGTGGCGAGCCAGATAGATGAGCGCCTTCAACCCGTATTTCGTTTTCTTGGAGATCATATTTTTTACTCCATCAATTAAGTAGATTACTTTTTACATTGGCTCGGTAATCTTGTCAAGAATTTTTTTGAAGGCCGCAACATTTCACACCGGACGCCTGTGTTTTATTCTTTTTTATTTCTTGACAAAACAACTTATTAAAATTACCCTCGGTGCACTCGATGAAGACGGAGGTTTTGTGGGAGAGACAGCGACGGGCATGAGGTTCGACACCAAACTGATCCATGGCGGGACGGCGCCGGGGCCTTACGGCGCCACCAAGACGCCGATCATTCAATCTTCGGCATTCGCCTACGACACCGCCGAGGAACTCGAGGATCTCTTCAAAGGGAGGGCGATCGGCCAAGTCTACACCCGGATCGGCAACCCCACCCTGGAAGCGCTGGAAAAAAGATTGGCCGCGGTCGAAGACGGCATTGCGGCCATCGTCACCGCCTCGGGCATGGCGGCCATCACCACCGCCGTGATGGCGATTGTCAGAAGCGGCGACGAGATCCTCTCCTCCGCGTCGCTTTTCGGCGGCACCTATTCGCTGTTCCGGGACACCCTGGCAAACTACGGCATCACCACCCGCTTCGTGGATCCCACCGACCTCGATGCGCTGGCGGCCGCGGTCAACGACGCCACCCGGCTGATCTTCGTCGAGACCATCGGCAATCCCAAGATGGACGTCCCGGACATCGCGGCCTTTGCCGCCATCGCCCAAAAAAGCGGCGTGCCGCTGATGGTGGACGCCACCGTCTCGACTCCGTACCTCGCGCGGGTAAAGGAACTGGGCGCCGACATCGTCGTCCACTCCACCAGCAAGTTCATCAACGGCACGGCCAATTCCATCGGCGGGGCCATCATCGACTCCGGCAGCTTCGACTGGAACAGCGCCAAGTTCCCGCACTTCGAGCCGTTTTACCGCAAGTACCGCAACTTCGCCTTCACCGCGCGCACCAGAAAGCTGATCCACAAGGATTTCGGCGCCTGCGCCGCGCCGCTGAACGCCTTTTTGGTGGGAGAAGGACTGGAAACGCTCGCCTTGAGAATGGAGCGGCATTGCGCCAACGCGCTGAAGCTCGCCGGCTTTCTGGCCGCTCATGAAAAGGTCGCCTGGGTGAACTACCCGGGTCTGCCCGACTCCCCGTTCTTCGAGGTCGCCAACCGTCAGTTCCAGGGTCGCTTCGGCGGCGTGCTGACCCTTGGCCTTGCCGACAAGCCGAGCGCCTTCCGGCTGATCAACGGCCTGAAACTGGCCAAGAATCTCGCCAACATCGGCGACACCAAGACCCTGGTCATCCACCCCGCCAGCACCATTTGCGCCGACTACTCCCTGGAGGTGAAGGCGCTCATGGGGGTAAGCGAGGAACTGGTCAGGGTTTCGGTGGGGATCGAGGACGCCCGGGACATCGTGGCAGACTTCGCCCGGGCCTTGGACAACCTGTAACGCCAGCTTCGTCTGTTCTTTATTCTCCATCTATGATACTAAAAGGAGCGACTTCTATGAATCTTACAGTGAACGGCAAGCCCGCCAGCATCGCCGCGGACGACGCCATCTCCGTCTCAAACCTGCTGGAAACCCTCCAGGTAGCACAACGCGAATACGTCACGGTGGAACTTAACGGCGACATCCTGGATCGCGACGGCTTCGACGCCGCAACCGTGCGGGACGGCGACACGGTAGAATTCCTTTATTTCATGGGTGGAGGTAGTTTGTGAAGCTTACCGAAGAGCAGATAACCCGTTATTCGCGCCACATCCTGCTCAAGGAAGTGGGCGGCAAAGGGCAGAAAAAGCTGTTGAACGGCCGCGTGCTGGTGATCGGCGCCGGCGGACTCGGCTCGCCGATCGCCCTCTATCTGGCGGCGGCGGGGGTCGGCACCATCGGCATCGCCGATCCCGACCAGGTCGACATCTCCAACCTGCAGCGCCAGGTGATCCACTTCACGGCGGACGTCGGCAAAGCCAAGGTGCTCTCGGCCAAAGAGAAGATGCTTGCCATCAACCCCGAGTTGAACGTGGTCACCTACCAGAGCTGGGTGACGGCCGAGAACATCGCGGCCATGGTGGCGGATTACGACTTCGTCATCGACGGCACCGACAACTTCGCCGCCAAGTTCCTGATCAACGACGCCTGCGTATTGGCCGGCAAGCCCTATTCCCACGGCGGCATCCTGCAGTTCGACGGCCAGACCCTGACCGTCGTTCCCGGGCAATCGGCCTGCTACCGCTGCATCTTTCCCGAGCCGCCGCCAAAGGACGCCATTCCCAGCTGCTCGCAGGCGGGCGTGATCGGCGTGCTCCCCGGGGTGCTCGGCACCCTGCAGGCAACCGAGGCGATCAAGTATCTTTTGGGGGCCGGCGACCTGTTGACCGGCCGGCTGCTCACCTACAGCGCGCTGCGCATGCGTTTTCGGGAGATCGCGGTCAAGAAGAACGCCAACTGCCCGATCTGCGGCGAGCATCCCAGCATCACCTATCTCAAGGACGAGCTGGACGCCGTTACCGTTTGCGATTTGGGGCACTGACATGCTGGAGATCCCCGAAAAGATCAGGGAAGCGGTCGTGGCCCATGCTCAAAGCGGCTTTCCGCTGGAGGTCTGCGGCATCCTGGGGGGCAACGACGGCACGGTGGCCAGCCATTATCCCATGACCAACACCGACGCCAGCAACGAGCATTTCATGATGGAGCCGAAGGAGCAGTTCGCCGTGGTGAAGGCGCTGCGCGCCGGCGGCGAGCAGATGCTGGCCATCTACCATTCACATCCCGAGTCGCCCGCCCGCCCCTCCCCGGAGGACATCAGGCTGGCGCTGACGCCCAACGTCTGCCACCTGATCGTCTCGCTTTCGGACCGGGACAACCCGGTTGCCAAGGCGTTCAGGATCAGCGACGGAGCGGTTGAGCCGGTGGAGTTGAAGTTCCTTCACCCTACTATTTGACACCAGGAGAGCATTGTGGCGGACGCGAAAATCGACTTGAAAAACCTCAAGGCCGGCGGCTTCATCAAGGAGCGCGGCAAGGACCTCTTTACCGTGCGGCTGCGGGTGCCGGGAGGCCGCATGTCGGTCGACCGCCTCTCCAGGATCGCCGCGGTGGCGCAAAAATACGGCAAAGGCTTCGTGCATCTTTCGGTGCGGCAGTCGATCGAGCTGATCAACATCAACTTTTCCGATTTCGACGCGGTGGTGGCGGAACTGGGAGAGGACCAGCAGAAAGTGGCCTCCTGCGGGGCGCGGGTGCGGGTGCCCACCGCCTGCGGCGGCTGCGAGTACAACCCAAACGGTCTGGTGGACACCCAGAAGTCGGCGCTGGCCGTGGACGAGAAGCTGTTCGGCACCGACACCGGCCACCACAAATTCAAGGTCGCCTTTGCCGGCTGTCCGTTCGACTGCCCCAAGTCGGCGACCAACGACGTCGGCTTCCAAGGGGGAGTCTGGCCCGCGCTGGACGCGGCCGAGTGCATAAGCTGCGGCCTGTGCGACAAGTCCTGCACCGTCGGCGCCCTCGGCATGGGCGAGGACGGCAAGCCCGTTTTCGCCGCCGACAAATGCATCTACTGCGGCGACTGCCTCAAGGTCTGCCCTACCGGCGCCTGGAAGAGCGCCAAGGAAGGGTACTCGGTGCGCATCGGCGGCAAATGGGGGAGAAACCCGCTGGTCGGCACCCTTTACGCAACCTTCCTGCCGGAGGAGCGCGTGGTTGACTTCATCGGCTCCGTGCTCGCCTGGTATCTGGAGAAGGCCAAAGGAGCCGGCCGGGTACGGATCGGAGACATCATTTTGCGCGAAGGGACCGCCTCGCTCCTCGACCATCTGCGCCGGGACTTCGCCGACTACGTCCTGGAGCGGACCATCTTGCCGCAGGTGATCGACACCCAGCTCCCGCTGCGCTGAATCAGATCAAACTTTTGGAGATTACTACATGGAAACCATAGACTTAAGGGGCGTCAGTTGCCCGACCAATTTCGTCAAGGCGAAGCTCGCCCTGGAAGACATCGAAACCGGTACCACCGTCGAGTTCCTGCTGGACGACGGCGAACCGGTGAAGAACGTGCCGAGGAGCCTTAAGGCCGACGGGCACAAGCTTTTGGGCCTCAAGGAAAACGGCGGCCATTACGTGCTGACCCTGGAAAAAGGCGAGGACTAGTGTCAAAACGGCGCATAGTGGTGGCGATGAGCGGCGGGGTTGACTCTTCGGTGAGCGCGGCGCTGTTGAAGGAGCAGGGACATGAGGTGATCGGCGTCTCGCTGCAGCTCTACGAGCGGCCGGCGGCGGCGCAGCCGGGGGGACGCACCTGCTGCTCGCTCACCGACGTCATGGACGCCGGGCGAGTCGCCAAGCGGCTGGGGATACCCTTCGAGGTGATCGACCTGCGGCAGCGCTTCAAAGAGCTGGTGATCGACGATTTCCTCGCCGAATACGCCGCCGGTCGGACCCCAAACCCCTGCGCGCGCTGCAACGATCGGGTCAAGTTCGGCCTGCTGCTCGACATGACGGCATCCCTTGGCGCCGACATCCTCGCCACCGGCCACTATGCCCGCATCGAGCGGGACGCGGCGGGAAGCTACCAGTTGCTGAAAGGGCTCGATGCCGGCAAGGATCAGACCTACTTTCTTTTCGGCATGAAGCAACACCAGCTCGCCCGCACGGTTTTCCCCGTGGGCGGCTTGGAGAAGCGCCAGGTGCGCGAGCTTGCCGCCAAGTTCAACCTGCCGGTGGCGCAAAAACAGGAGAGCCAGGAAATCTGCTTCATCCCCGACAACGACTACGTCGAATTTCTGGAAGAAAGCGGCGTGGCTGCGTCGCCCGGAGAGATCGTCGACCGGGAAGGACGCAAGTTGGGAAGCCACAACGGCATCCATCGGTACACCGTCGGGCAAAGGCGGGGGTTGGGCGTCGCCTGGCCGGAGCCGCTCTACGTGACGGCCATCGAGAGGGAAAGTTCGCGGGTGGTGGTTGGTACCAGGCAGGAGTTGTTGTGCGCGGGGCTTTTGGCGGATCAGGCAACCTGGACCGAGGGACCGTTGACCGGGCTGTTTCGGGGCAGTTGCAGCATCCGTTATCGCCAGCGGCCGGTCCCCTGCGAAGCGGAGCTGCTGGCGGGAGGGGAGTTGCGCGTGCGCTTCGCCACCCCTCAGCAAGCGGTTACGCCCGGCCAAGCGGTGGTGCTCTACGACCAAGACCGCGTAGTGGGCGGCGCCTGGATCACAGAAGAGATGAGAGCTGAGAGATGAGGGACGACTCGCCCTTAGCCGCCTCTCCTCATCCAAGCCTCCTGAACGACGACGCCTTGATCACCGCGTAGATCTCCGTTTGCGCCTGAATCGCAAGCTCATCGGCCGCCTGCACCACGACCTCGGCAATCAGCGTCTCGCTGCCGCACAACAGCTCCACGCCGACCTTGTTGCCCGAAGGAAAGGTGTCGACCACGGTGCACTTGAGCAGATTCCTGGCGCTGATCGCCTCGGGATGCTTCTTGAAGAGGATGATGTCCCGGGAAGAGAGCTCATACATGGTCGACGGCGGGCTCTCCTCGCTGGCGGAGATGAACAGCTCCTGCGTCCCCCACCGGTAGGCGGTCATCCCCCCCATCTTGCGCAGCGCTTCCACTTTCAAAAGATTGATGTAGCCCACCTGGCTTTGCCCCATGCGCGAACGAGCGAGCTGCTCGGGGGTGGCCTGGCCGGCAAGGCGGCCGCCGGAGATGGCAAGCACGCGCTCGGTCATCAGCCGTATCTCCAATAGCGAATGGGAGATGAACAGATAAGGGATGCCGAATTGCTCGCTGGCGCTCTTCAGGTACTGAATGATCTGGAACTTGTGGGCGTCGTCCAGCGCCGAGAGCGGCTCGTCCATCAACAGCAGGCGCGGGTTGGCGAGCATGGCGCGCCCGAGCGCCACCCGCTGTTTCTCTCCGCCGGACAGGTTGTTGACGCCTCGGCGCAACAGGGGTTCGAGCTTCAAAACGGAGACCAGCGAGGCCACCTCGATGCTGCGGCGGCGCGGCTCGCAGCGTCTGAAGCCGTAAAGCAGGTTCGACTCCACGCTTAGGTGCGGAAACAGGGAAGGCTGTTGGAAGACGATGCCGACCCGGCGCCGCTCGGGCTTGAGATCGATGCCGCGGCTGGAGCTGAACAGGCACTCCCCGTCCAGGAAGATTTCCCCCTCGTCCGGAGCGCTCAGTCCGGCCAGCATCCCTACCAGCGTGGATTTGCCGCTCCCCGACTCGCCGAAGATGCCGACGTGCTCTCCGGTCACGCTGAAATCGGCCTGCAAATCGAAGGCGCCGAAGCTCTTTCGCACCGCCATGCGCACTTCCATGTCAGTCTCTCCTCGCCAATTTCCTGCCGATCGCTTCGTGCACCAGCAACACCAGCACCGACAGGACGACCGCCACCACACAAAGGGAAACCGCCGCGGATTCGCCGGCGGGGGCCGCGGCGTATTCGTAGATGGCAAGCGGAATGGTCTGGGTGACGCCGGGGATGTTGCCGGCCACGATGATGGTGGCGCCGAACTCCCCCAAGCTGCGCGCGAACATCAACGAGGAGCCGGCGACGATGCCGTGGCGCGACAGCGGCAGCACGACGGTGAAGAGCGTGTCCAGCCAGCGCGCGCCCAGCGTCCGGGAGGCGTGGATCAACTGGCGGTCGATCGATTCCATCCCCAGGCGAATGGAGCGCACCAACAGCGGGAAACCGACCACGGCGGAGGCCACCACCGCGGCCTTCCAGGTGAAGATGAGCCGCACGCCCAGCGACTCCAAGAGCGGGCCGAGCCAGCCGTGCTTCCCCAGCGAGATCAGCAGCAGGTAGCCGATCACCACCGGCGGCAGGGTCAGCGGAAGGTTCACCAGCACCTCCAGCAGGGTCTTGCCCCGGAACTTGAGAAAGGTCATGACATAGGCGAAGGCGAAGCCAAACGGCAGGCTCAGCAGGGTGGCCGTCAGGGCTACCTTGACCGAGAGCCTGATGGCATCGTAGTCGGTGCTGGTCAGTAAAAGCATGGCGATCCTTGTGGTCAATAAAAGCAGGCGGCGCCAAAGATCGGCGCCGCCTTTTTGTTACACCATCTGCCTGCATCCCGTCCAGCCAAAAACGTCGCTCCGGCAGGATGGACGCAGTTAGGCCAGCTTGAACTGGCGCAGGATCTGTTCCAACTGCTGCGCGCAGCCGGTCAACTGATTCGCCTGGGCCGCGCACTGGTGCGAGCCGCTGGCGGTGTTCTGCACCAGCGCCGTGATCTGCCTGATGTTGCCGCTGATCATGCCGGTGCTGGCGGTCTGCTCCTCCGCCGCCTGGGCGATCTGCACGATCTCGCCGGAAACGGAATTCACCTGGTCCAGGATCTCGCGCAGCGCGGAACTGGACTTGGTCGCCTCCGAGGTGCCGTTCTCCACTTCCTGCACCCCCTCCTCCATGGCGGCCACCACGCCCCTGGTCTCCGACTGGATCGCCTTGATCATCTCGCCGATCTCTCGGGTCGCCTTGGTGGTGCGCTCGGCCAGCGCCCGCACCTCGTCGGCCACCACGGCGAAGCCGCGCCCCTGTTCGCCGGCCCTGGCCGCCTCGATGGCCGCGTTCAACGCCAAATGGTTGGTCTGGTCGGCGATGTCCTCGATGGTGCCGATGATCTGGCCGATCTGGTCGCTGCGCTGGCCGAGCAGTTCCACGGTGCCGGAGAGCCCCTTGACGCGGCCGGCGATCTGCTCCATCACGGTGATGGTGTTCGCCACCACCCCCACGCCGTTTTCGGCGATGACGCTGGTCGACTGGGAGTTTTGCGCGGCCGAGTGGCAACTGTGCGAGATCTCGTGAGAGGTGGCGGCCATCTGCTCCCCTGCGGTCGCCATGCTGGACGACTCTGAGGCTGCGTTCTCGGCGTTGCTGGCGATCTGCTCGGAGGCGCGGGAGAGTTCGGCCGACGAGTTGACCAGCAACTGCGAGGTGCTGTTGATCTGCTGGACCACGCCGTTGAACCTGGCGACCATCGCCCGCAGGCTCACCAGCATGGCCCTGATGCTCCCCTGCCCCTCGACCTGCACGTCGATGGAAAGGTCGCCGGCGGCGATGCGGTCGGTGATGGCGGTGCAGGCCATGAAGGTGCCCCGGATGCTGGAGACGATCAGGGAGCTCAGCACGAGGCAGCCGATCACTACCGCCAGACACAGACCAAGCATGAGCGTGCTGGAACTGCTCAGCAGGCTGTCGGTTTCCTTTTCGATCTGCACGTCCTTGGCGTTGATCAGGGCGACCAGCTTGTCGATCTGCTGACGATGCGTTTCATAGAGGGCGGTCAGCGCGACCACGCTGGCGCGCGCCTTGGCGGCGTCGCCCGCCTGCAGCGCCGGGAAGAACTCGTCCAGCGCGCCCCGGTAAAAGTCAGCAGCCGGCTTGAAGGAGCTGTCCACCAGCAATTTTTTGCCCTCGCCGTCGGCCAGGTCCTTGAGCCAGAAGGCGTGGCGCTCGTCATACTCGCCCTTCAGCTTCTTGAAACGCTCCAGGTACTGGGGAAGCTTGCTTTTGTCGGTTTCCCGCTCCGCCTGCAGCACGACCAGGTAAGACTCGATGATGTACTCCGGCGGCGGCAGTATGTCGGCTACCAAGTCCTTCCCCTGCACGATCTGCTGATATATCGGCCCGGTCACCTTCACCTTGTGAATCACGGAAAAAGCGGCCACTGAGACCACGACAAGTCCGGTGACGCAAACAAGCGCCAGGAAAATGATCTGCTGCAAAACGCTGAACTTGGCAATACCCGTCTTCATGATGCGATACCTCTTTGTGTTTGAAGTTAGTGGTTCAGCATCGCCTATCGTCTGCTGAAAAGAGATCTTTAGCACAAAAGACCGCCGGCTGTCTATTAAAGCATGGCGAAGCCCGGGGCGGGTTCGCCCCCCCTGGGGGCCATTGCCGTCAAGTCGAGGGGACACCATTAAGTTAAGGGCCGATGCGGGGGAAGGGGGAGAGTGCGGCGCGGGCGACGCCGAGCTAGCAGAGCCCTCTCAGCGCCAGGAACAGCAGCGCCGCCAGGGTCGCCGCGATGATCTTCCGGTTGCGCCGCACCTTGAGCAGCAGGATCATCTTGAAGCTGAAATAGAGCGCGAGGGATTTGCCGGCAACGGTCAAGAGGTGGTTTGGGTGCGTCAAAGAGGAAGGGAGCAGCGGGATGGTGAGCATGACGAAAAGTATGAAAAAATCGAGCGGCGACTCGATCAGCAGCCTCGACTTGCCGCGCAGGAAAAGGAGCGAACCGAGGCAGAGGTAGATCCCGGCGAAAAGCAGGGCGGACACCATTTTGAGCGGCACGCCGAGCAGTTCGACGGAACCTGCGCCGTTCTCCACCTCGAAGATCAAAAATGCGCCGCTGAAGCAGACCACGATCTGCAGGAAACGGTTGCTCCAGTCGGCGGTCTGCAGGTAGAGCAGGATGGTGACGACGATCAGCAAACCGGCGATGGTCGCCACCTCGGCGCTCGGGGTGCGGGAAAAGCCGAGCAGGGGCAGGGAAAGCGCCGCCAGGGTCAGATACTTCAGCGCCACCAGCAGGTACTGGGAATACTGCACCCGCCAGCGGCGGGCGAAGCCGTTGCAGACGGGTCCGTCGTCCACCAGGAAGCCCTGTTGCTGCCCTCTCAAAACCCCCGCCAGGGCGAAGTTCAGCAGACAAAACCCCGCCAGAAACAGCGCCAGGTTCGTCAGTTGCTGCCGGTCCGAGAGATGGCGGAACAGCACCGCATAGAGGGCCAGGCAATAGCTCAGGCCGTACATCATGATCACCGTCGCCTTGTGTCCCAGCCCCAGGTCCATGAAGCGGTGGTGGATGTGGCTGCGATCCGGCAGGAAAACCCTCCTCCCCTTGGAGATCCTGGCGGCCATCACGTACAGGGTGTCGAAGACCGGCACCGCCAGGATGATCACCGGGATCAGCACCGACGTCCGGCCGCGGGCGTGCTCCACCAGTTGCACCGAAAGCACCGCCAGGCAATAGCCCAGAAAGAGGCTGCCGCCGTCCCCCATGAAGATGCGCGCCGGATAGCTGTTGAACTTGAGAAAGCCCACCACCCCGCCCAACAGCGCCATGCAGAGCACGGCAAGGTTGTTGTGGCCGGTCAGGTAGGCGATCAGCCCGATGGCGCAGGCGGCGATCGCCGTCACCCCGCCCGCCAACCCGTCCAGACCGTCCAAGAGGTTGACCGCGTTGATCACCCCGACGATGGCGAAGACCGTGAAGGGTATGGAGAGATAGCCGAGCTCGATGGCGCCTCCCCCGAACAGGTTCCCGATGCTGTTGATCTGGAGGTTGCCGAGCACCGTCGCCACCCATGCCGCCAGCACCTCTCCCAGCAATTTCTTCACCGGAACGATCTTGGCCAGGTCGTCGGTCAGCCCGGTCAGGAAAATGACCACGGCCCCGGCCAGAAAGCCGCGGATCTGCAAGTTGATCTCCGAAAACAGGATCACGCTCAAAAGGACCGCGAAGAAGATGGCGATGCCCCCCAGGCGCGGGATGGCGCCGCTGTGGAGCTTGCGCTCGTCCTGGTCGTCATAGACGCCGATGCTGGTGGCGAGGCGCGAGATAGGGGGAATGAGCACGAGTGAGGTAAGCATGGAGGTGAGGAATATATAAAAGAGATGAATCTTGGGCATAAGGCACCTGGCGAATTAGATAATTTTAAACCCTGAAATATACCATCTCGCACCCGAAACGCCAGCAACAAGTTTGCCTTTGCCGTTAGCCCCCCTCCCTCTCTCCCCAGCCGGTATCAAGGCCCGAGGCGTTCTTTGAGCACATGCAGCACGAACATGGGGTTGGAGACCAGATTGCGGCGCCACAGGCGCCGCGGCTCCTGCCACAGACGCGGCAGCCATTCCAATCCGACCCGTTGAAAGGCGCGCGGGGAGCGCTTCACCACGCCGGCATAAAAATCGAACACCGCCCCGACTGCGGCGATGAAGGGAACGTCCAGTTGGTCCCTGAATTGGCGGATCCATTTTTCCTGTTTGGGGGCGGTCATCCCGACCCACAGCACGTCCGGCTTGACCCGGTTGACGGCGGCAACCATGGCCTCGTTGTCGGAGTCGCTGAACTCGGCCTTGAAGGGGGGCGAATAGTAGCCCGCTTGCCCGATGCCGGGAAAGTCGACCGGGAGCTTTGCGGCGATGCGCGCCAGGGTCGCTTCGGTCGAGCCCAGAAAAAACACCCGGCGCCCCCCCTTCTCGCTCAGCGCGCGGCACAGCTGCCAAAAGATGTCGCTGCCGGTCACCCGGTCCCTGATGCCGCCGCCGAGCAGGCGCGAGGCGAGCACGACGCCGATGCCGTCGGGAAGGACCAGATCCGCCTGTTGCAAGGCGTCCTGGAACAAGCGATCGCTGCGCGCCACCTCCAGGGAATGGGGATTGGCGCACACCAGATAGCGCCCCCTTTCCGCGCAGGCAAGCCAGTGCATGATCTCTGCGACGCAGAGATCAACCGAAGCCGTCGTTACCGGGCAGCCGAGAATACGTTCGGTGAAATTGCGCATGACCTCCTCCTTTGACCCGCTTCAGCGACGGTCCCTCCATTTTTCCGGCGCCGGAGCGGCTCGATCGCTTTTCGCTTGACGATAAATCGTCATCAGCTGCCGGTAATTGGCCTCGGCCGTGTAATTCGCCTGAAAGCTCGCCTGCGCCCCCTGCGCCATGGACTCCAGGCGGGCGGGCGTACGCCAGGCGGCGCGCACCTGCTCCAGCAGATCGCCGGCGTCGCCGGCCGCGAACAACACCCCGTTGACCCCGTGCTGCACGATGCAGGGGATGGAGCCCAAGCGGGCGCCCGCCACCGGCACCCCGAGGGCGAACGCCTCGCGGATCGCCATCGGGAACCCCTCGAAGGAAAGCGACGGCAACACCAGCAGCCGCGCCGCAGCCAGCCGGCTTTGGGCTTTCGCGAACTCCAGTTGACCGGTGAAAATCACCGGGAGGCCTGCGGCCTGCGCCGTCCGTTCCAGCCGTTCCCGCTCGGGTCCGGCGCCGATCACCTCCAGCAAAGGCGCCTCCTTCCCCCAGCGTCGCCAGGCTTCCAACAGGATATGCACCCCCTTGTAGTCGCCCAGGCGGCCGAGATACACCGCCTTCGGCTCGCGGGCGCGCCAGGGAAGCGAAGGGGGCGGATCGGCGTAGAAATGCGGCTTCACCATGATCCGCTCGGCCGGCAGCCCGGCGGCGGCCATGGTCTCCTTCTGGAAATCGGTCAGGGCGATGAAGGCGTCCACGCTCCGGCGCCAGGTCCCCAGTAGGCGGTGCAGGGCGATCATGGCCGCCATGGGGAGGGTGGCCAGCCGGCTTTGGCGGTAACAGCCGCGGCGCAAGGCGGGGAGCGTGCTGCCGCTCTTGAGGCAGTCGGTGCAACTGACGCCGCCGCGCTCGGGAATGCCGGCCGCGCAGAACAGCCGGTAATTGTGCAAGGTCAGGATGCGCGCCACCGGAAAGCCGGTCGCGGCCGGAAAGATGGCCGGCGAGAGCAGCGGGAAAAAATTGTGGACGTGCATGACCTCCGGGCGCTCCTCGATCAGCACCCGGCGCAGGCGCGCGGCGCTGAAAGGGTTCCAGGGCGTGGCCAGCGCTCCCTTGGACACGCCCCAGGCGCCCTGCCCCCTGATTTCGTCGCTGTGCCGGGTGAACTCCAGCACCTCGTGCCCATGCCGGCGCAGCAAATCGCGCTCCGCCAGGTACACCGCGTTTTCGCCGCTGGGGGCGGAGGAGCCGTAGAAATTGTGCGCCAGGAGGATTTTCATGTCAGTTGATGCTTACCCTCCCCTTCCAGAGCCTGGTCGCCAGATGGGCCAGCGCCCCGCCGGGTTTGCGGCGCGGGAGGTTCAAGGCCCCAAGCACGCCGTCGGCGAATCGCTCCAAAGACCAGTCGGCGATCAGTTCCTGCGATCTGGCGCCCATCCGCCGCAAGGCTTCGCCCGTGAGCCCGCTCACACGCGCCATGAGTGCGGCCAATTCCCCCGCGTCCTCCGGGGCGAAAGTCCAACCGTTCTCCGCCTGCACCACCAGGGTTGCGGCGGCGCCGCATCCCGTGCTGACCAGCACCGGCAGACCGGCAGCCAGCCCCTCGTTGACCACCAACCCCCAGGGGTCGAGCAGGCTCGGCACCACCAGCACCTGCGCCAGCCCGTAACAGTGGCAAAGAGCCTCCCCCGTGACCACACCGGCAAAATGAACGCCGGCGATCGGCTCAGCCTGCGCCTGGATCTGCGCCAGATGCGGGCCGGAACCCACCAGCACCAGTTCCCAGGCCGCGCCGCCTGCCCGGCTGCGGTAGCCGGCATAGGCGCTCAGCAGGGTTTCCAGCCCCTTTCTGGGAAGGAAGCGCCCGACGAACAGGAAATACTTTTCCGGCAATCCCCGCTCTCCCCTGACAGCCAGGGCAGCGGCGCGGCCAGATTCCGCATGCCGGCGGAAGTAGTCGTTGTCCACCACGTCCACGCCGTAAAAGGTCCGGTCCTGCGAGAAACCCAGTTCCTGGTAATAGGCAAGGTGGGATGGCGCCGGGATGAACACCCCGTCGATGTTTCGGTGAATGAACCTTTTTACCGCCCGCGTCAACCAGCCGCGCCTGTCGCTGTGCTCCCAGGCGTCGTCCATCATCACGCGGCGGCAGCCGCTTTCCAGGCGATGGAGATCGGCGGCCATCCCCTCGGGGAAGGCCGTTGCCGGAGCGAAAACCACGTCGGGCAGAAGCGTCGACAGCACCTGACGCACCTGCCGATGGATTTCCGCCGGCGTATGGTCGTGGTAGGAGTCGCCGGGAAAACAGCAGATCTGGGCAAAATCGTCCTGCTGCGTCTCCTGTTTGAAGCCGTAACTTGCGTCTTGGCTGGCGACTTCGATGGCGGTCAGGCGGTGCCCGAGCGCGGCGAGGCGCTGCTGCACGCGAGCGATGCGGGCGCGATGGTAAGGAAGGAAGCGCTGCCAGACGATGACCACGTGAAGAGGTGACAACCGTACTGCGGTGGGCGCCGGCGCCGGCGGCAAAGGGGTGCTTTGATCCGGCGATGATGAGCTCAGCCGGAGAAAGTCCCGGCGGCCGGGAGTTGCGGCCGAAGACGGCAGCGCCAGAGCGCAGAGTATGCCGGTGCAGAATTGTTCCACCATGTTGTCCAGGGTATAGCGCCCCGCATCCGCCCGGCAGTTCTCGGCCAGTCCCTGCCGAAAGCGCTCGTCGGTCAGCAACCGCTGCGCGGCGTCGGCATACTGCGTCGGCTCGTCGGCGGTCATGACTCCGTTTAGCCCGCTACGCAGATAGGCGATTTCCGGGGAGTGGATGCCGCAGTCGGTGGTCAGCAGGGGGAGCCCCATGGCGAAGCTGTCCAGGATGTTCAAGCCGACAAGACCGGGATTCAGCATGACCCTGCCAAGCGACAGGTGCAGCGCCTTGTCCCGGCCGTGCCGGGCGCCGACCCAGCGGCACCAGGGACGGAGGGCGGCGAAGTTTTTCGCCAGATCGCGTTGCGGTCCGTCGCCGACGATCAAAAGCTCGAAGTCCGGCAAACGCCGCCGCAACTCGTCGGCAACCTCCCACAGGAAAGCCAGTCGCTTGTCAGGGTAGAGCCCGCCGAGAAAAACCGCCAGCCGCTCCCCCTCAAGCCCCAGCGCCGTCAGCAGCGCCTGGCGCTCCTCAGGGGCTACGGCGGATCGCCATTGCTGCAAGGCTTCCACGTCCACGGCGTTGTCGAGGCAGGTGATTCGTTGCGGGGTGAAGCTGCTGGCGACGATTTTCTGCACCGAGGCGGTTGTGTAGGCGAACCACCAGTCCGCTTGGCGCGCCGTCCAAGTCTTGAGGCGGTCGCGAAAGCCGTTCTTGCCGCGAGATTGAAAATTGGCGCCGTGTCCCCAGAAGGCGAGCTTGGCATGGTGCCGGCACCAATGCAGCAAAAGCAGCGGGTAGTTCGCCAACAGCATATTTTCGTGCGGGATGATGATCAGGTCCTGCTCTGCCAGAAGCTGGTCGGGGATGTGCTGCCAGACCAGTTGCAGGCTCCCCAAAGAGAGGTAGCGGCAGGGGATTTTTATTCCCCACGGCAGCGCCCCCGAATCCTTGCGTTCGTGTTCGGTGGCCGTAGGGGTGCCGTAGACCACCTGCAAGACGACCCCGTTTTCCGCCAGTCGCCGGCGCAGGGCGTCGAAGAGCGGCACGCGGTATTGGGTCATGCGGCGCTGGATGATCAGGACGTGCTTAGTCATCAGATTTACCAGCCAGGCAGATGATGTTCGACGACAGGCTGACTGGGACTAGCCAGGCCGGAAGGAGCTGACGATGCCAGATGATGCCGCATCCTTTCTCCTTCTCGGCCCGGAAGCCGGAGAATTGCAGCAGTTCGCGTGTGCGCGGCAGCGTGAAATCTATCACATGGCCTCCTATGGTCGAACCATCCGGTCGGCGGTAGGCGGTACTCCCCAGGTCACAAGGCAGGTTGCCTGAAGCGGCACAGGAGGGGATGCGGCCCAGCAGCCAAGCGAAGCGGTAACTAAGGCTGGCGCAGTTGGGGACGCTGATCAAAATACCTCCTCGGCCGGACAGGACCCTGCGGGCCTCCTGCAGCAGGCGCTGCGGCCATAGCAGGTGTTCGAGCACCTCAGTACAGATGACCAAGTCGAATCGGCCGTCACCGAAGGGGAGAACCAGAGTATCGCTGTTCAGGTCGCAGACCACATCACAGGGCGAGGCAAAATCAACCTTGGTCCAGCTCGCCTGTCCCGGCTGCTGCAGGTATTCGAAGGAATAGTCGCCGGCTCCGATCTCCAGCACCTGCAAGGCGTTGCAGGCAGAAATCAGCCGTTCGGTCACCCGGATGCGGTCACTGCGAAAAACGTCATGGCGCTCCATTGGTCATGCCTCCTGATAGGCGAGTGTTGCGTACACCCTTGAGCCAATGATAAACATTACAGGGAAGGGTTCCCGGCAGGCAGACAAGTAGGGCAATAAAAGCATGCTTGCCAGTAAGACGCGAACTTCCAAAAATATTCGATAGTTCACGGAGGCAGTCACGACGCTGGTTACGCTGCAGGGCGATCACAGCACGCATTTCGTGCCAGCGCCCGATGTACTTCTGCAAGCCATGTCTGTGTGAAGGCGAGGCGGAGGCAAGCAATAAGGCGAGTTCTCTGCCGACCATATCCTCTTCGTTGCCAACAAAACGTCCAGGCCTGGAGGCGACATCTTGGGGCATCCAGAACACCGCCCCTTGATATCTGGAATAGGCAATGGGGAACTTGACCGCCAACCGGGCCCAAGTGAGCAGGTCCTCGCCAGATCTAATACCCGCGGGGAAACCGCCAATTGCGGAAAGAGCACTTTTATCCACTGCGACAGCAGAGGAACAAAGCGGTGGATCGGAGTGGGAAGCCAGCGTAAAATAATCCTCCAGCACCCCCTCCCAAGGAACTGCGGTTAGGCCTTTTACCATCGCTGGAAGAGGTCTGCTGTTATTCTCACGCATGAAATATGAGGTAGCGAAAACTCTGCATGTCAGGAATTTCGCCCGGAGTCTGGCGATGGTCTCAAGGAATTCCGGCAGCCATTCATCATCCGCATCCAGAAACGCGACCAGATCGGCGCGCGCCAGATCGATGCCTCGGTTGCGGGCTGCGGAAACTCCGGCATTCTCCTGCCGGATCATGCGCACCCGCGGGTCATCGCAGCCGGCCACGACCTGGGGACCGTTGTCGGTGGAGCCGTCGTCCACCACGACCAATTCGTAATCGGCGAACGTCTGATCGAGGACCGACCGGACGGCACGCCCCACTTCCCTCTCTTTATTGTAGAGCGGCATGACGATAGATACGGCCGGGTATGAAGGCGTGTGTGCGTTCATTGAGGGGAAAGGAGCCTGTTTGACCGAACAGACTGAAGGTTGTTCTCTTGACTCCGCGCCAGCAAGGCGCCGTACGCCAACCCCAGTATGGAGTATTGCAGATTGCCGAAGTATGAGACGTAGACCATGACGTTGTCGGTGGACATCATGATGGCAAACGGGATATAGGCAGCAGCCCCGGTTAGCAGCAATACTCTGGTGGCGCCCTCGGGCCGTCGCCGCAGTTTTGACAGGACATCGCCAACCATCAGCAGACAGCAAAGAGAAAAGGTGATCACCCCAAACTGGCCGTAGTCGTACATGGTCAGCAACCAGTCGTTGTGTGGATAGCCGGTTTTGCCGGTTATCTTGTAAGTGAATGTCTCCCCCGCGCCGGTGCCGTGGCCGGTCCACGGTTCATCTTCCGCAGCCGAACGCAACTTTTCCCACATGCTTTTGCGACCGGAGGTAGCAAAGTCGTCATTGCTGTTATTGATGTCCCCAAGCGTGCCCTTGCCGGAGAAGAACATCTTCTTTTGCACCCGTTCGGTGTTGAAAACAGCGACCCCTGCCAAGGCAATCAACACAAGAGCCACGATGCGCCGCATCAGCGGAAGCGGAGCAAAGGTGAGAGGAAGGGTAAGCAGCGAGGCAACTATCGCCGTGCGGGTCACCGCGACAATGGGAATACAGGCCATCAAGGCCCAGAGGATCAGATCTTTTTTCGATCCGGTGATAAGATGGCTTGCCGCAAGCAGGGTGCACAGCAGAGTCACGGTAATAGCCTCCGAGGCCAGACCGGTTGTCATGGGAAGCACCCCGGTCAGCAGCACGCCGGTTTTGAAGAGCACTATCAGTAGCAGCAGATAAGCCATTCGCCGGCACGTTTCAAGAAAAGCCTGCAGATCGACGGCAGTCGGGCGCCAGGTGGAGACGGCCATGCCGACCGCCAGAGGGCTCAAAAGCTGAAAGGTGCGTTGCAGAGGGATCACCCGCAGATCGAGCAGAGATGAATCGACCATAGCCAGATAGGTGAACAGCAACAGAACCCAAGGGAGCCAGATGAAATAGGGGAAAGTGACCCGACTCATATTGCGAGACAAAACCAGCAGCGAAACAGCGAGCGATATCACCCACGCCAGCCCCGAGGCGTTGACGCCAAGCAGCGGTTGATTCCAGCAAAAAATGACGACCATGAAAAACAGCACCAGTCGGATGATCAGCGGCATCCGCTTAAGGTCAGCCAACAAGCCTTTCTGCACGAGGGTAGCGGCACTTTCGGGGAATAGTTCGGCAGTAATATCGATCGGACATCCAGGTTCAGGCAAATCATAAGAAGTCACGCTGTTAACGTTAGCAGGCATCGGCGTTCCTCGGCGGCTCCATCGAGCGGCGGTTTGGCTTTTCAGTCTCTCAAATACTTAGCGAATCCGGTTTATAGGCGCCTTTAACGTCTTTGGTCGACGGATGGAAGGCGGCATACGCTGCCAGGGTAGACTCTGAAAATATTTGCAGAGAAAAGAGCTCCGCCACACGCTGTTGTCCCTTACGCCCCATTTCGGTCGCCGTTGCGGGTGAGGAAAGAAGCGAAACCAGAGCGTCGACTAGAGCTGCCGAGTCTTGGGCGGGTACCAGCCTACCTGTCTCATTGTCGACAATGACTTCCGCCAAACCATCAACCGCCGTGCCAACAACAGGCAACCCGGCAGCCATCGCCTCGGCAGCGACCAGCCCGAATCCTTCGAAGATCGACGGCACCACAAGCACATCCATGATGCTATAAAGTTGAAAAACATTGTCACTGTTCTGTTGTCCAAGCCAGCGCAGGCTGCCCATAATACCCAATTGCATTGTCTGGCGATGCAAGTCTTCCCTGTCTGGGCCATCCCCAACCACTAGCAGCAAGGCAGAAGGAATTTTCTCCAATACTGTTGCCATAGCATCCAGTAGTACGCTCTGCCCCTTCTCCCAGCGCAGTCGCCCTACAATCCCAAGCACCGGTCGTGCCCACAAGTCCAGGTTAGCGCGCAACGCCGTACGGTCGGTTTCAGCAACTTTTCTGAAAATGCGCTTGCCATCCACGGCGTTGTAGATGGTCCAATGCTTTCGGCTGGAGACATGTTGCGGGTTAAACTGAGCGCTCGAGCCGAACCAGGATTTTTCCACGGAATGAGAAATACAAAAAAATGCTGCGCAAAGTTGCGTTGCACCGCGTAGCAGCAGTTTTGCCTTACATCCGTAAGTACGCCCCGGCTGATGCACGGTGGCAAATACGGTTGCCACTCGGGCCAGACGAGCGGCCAGTATCGGGATAAGACCTGGCGCGATGTATTGGACATGCACGATGTCGGGTCGTTCATCACGAAAAAACCGCTTCAGCTTTCCGAACAGATGCCAAAGACCATCCGACCTTGCCAGGCCCATAAGGACCACGCATCCCCCGGCGACTTCCATGGCTGCAACCATGCAGGCGGCATGATCGTAGTAGCAGCAGACCATAACTTGGTAGCCACCGTCGACCAAAGTTCGCACAAGATTGATGGTCTGCATCTCCGTGCCTCCGACGAGGAGAACCGGAATGGCTATGACGACTTTTCCTTTAATTTCCGTGTTCATTGGAGAAAAATGCTCATATTTACAGACATCGCTGGTATGCGGCAAGCGTCTCACGGGCACAACGTTCCCAAGTGAATTTGGCTGCCTGTGCAATGCACCTATCGTGAAGTTCTGCGGAAAGCCGCGGGTTGTTTTCAAAGAGCTCCAACGCTCGAACGATACAGGACTTATCAGTAGGGTCGATATAGATTGCAGCGTCTCCGCCAACTTCGGGGATAGAAGAGTTGTTGGATGCGACAACGGGGGTGCCGCAACTCATAGCCTCAGCAACCGGCAAACCGAACCCTTCGCACAAAGAAGGATACAAAACAGCTGTAGCCGCGTTGTAGAGATACCGCAGACTCTTATCATCAACCCTACCAGTAAAATGTATCCTTTCGGAATTTTTGCCAGCCGCGACCTTTGCTCTAACTTCATCGGGCGGATTCCAAACAAGCACAAGGTCATGCCGCGGATTGTTTCGTAAAAATTCGGAAAAAGCCTCCAAGAGCAGCGGAGTATTTTTCCTCCCCGTTGAGCACGAAACCGCCAGGAAAAAAGGTTCGTCGGTTCCGGCAAGAGGTGACGTCTGGCAACGAATATCTTCGGAATCGGATTCCGGGAAAAAAACCTTGTTGTCGACGCCGCAATGGATCACATCTATCTTGTCAGGTGCAATGTCGAGCACCCTGACAATTTCTTGCTTCGAAAACTTCGAGTCCGCGATTATTCTGCGGCATTTCCGGGCAAAGCCCGGCGCCCACTCCGCCAGTCTGACGTGGTCCGCCATATGTTCGGGTTGAGTCAAGAATATGATGTCGTGAATTGTCGCTATGCACCTCGCTGGATTGCCAAGGGGCATGTAAAAGTCGGTGGCGTGGTAAAGGTCGCCACGGCAGAGCCCTTCAATGAGACGAAAAGATCCTATGACCTTTTCGAATGAGCGAGGCAAATGGAGCTGAGTCGTCGGAAGTTCCGGAAAGAGATTGCTGAGCTTTTGTCCTTGAAGTCTCCTTCCGAATATGTGGTATTGGAACGACGATTCGATGCGAATCAGCTCTGAAATCATGCTGCGGGTCATTCTGCCGATGCCGCACTCGGAGTACAGCAGCGGAGATGCGTCTATGACGATTCGATTTTTCAATTAACCTGCCCTCTCTTTAAGCGATTTCCGGATGTAAAAACGACACTATAAGGCGGTCGGATTGATCGGGATGTCCCATTTTCCAATTACGGTCGCTGTCTCCCTGCATCGGCAAAAAACCACAGGCGGATTTCGCGTCAGGATCGGAACACGCAATAGCTGCTAGGAGGCTGGGAGCTTATTACCGTGAGCCGCCTAACGCTTCTTCAACGCTTCGGCATAAATTGTTTCAAGCGCTCCGACATGCCGTTCAATCGGCACTACACCATTGGTTTGCGTAGCCATAGTTTGAATGCACTCCGGGTCGTCTATTACAGACTGGACTGCCCGACGCAAGGCTATCGCATCGTTGGGCGGCACCAGCATCCCGTTATCCCCGTCGCGTATTTGAGCTTCCGCACCTCCGCACCGCGAAGCGATAACCGGACGGCCGACGGCCAGCGCTTCGGCAATCGTCAATCCAAAGACTTCTAGGCAGATGGTTGGATGTACAATCACATCGCATGCCGCTATATGTCGAGGCACCCCCTCATGCGATTTGGAACCGAGCCAGACTGCATTGACGGAAGCATATTTTCTCCGCAGCCTTGCCAGGTAGCGTTGTTCCGACTTGGTGGCAGCACCGCCGACTATTCGCAGTTCATACGTTTCGTTTGGCAGAGTTGAGAACGCCTCAAGCATGACATGCACACCCTTGACGTAGCTATTACGGCCGATAAACAGAAAACGCACCGGACTTTTATGCAGATTTGCGCGCAGTGGACGTCGCTGCGGCAAGGGTATGCCATGCGGCACAACGACTACCTTGCTTGCTGAGATGCCGTTACGTACCAGCGCGTCACGTATGGCCTGCGACGGTGCGATCAACAGCGAGGCATATTTGCCAAGAATCTCGATAGAGGCAAGTTTATCGCGAGTAGACAAAGACAAGGTGCCCAGAGCAGTCGCAAAATATATAAACCTCCGTTCTCTTAACCAGCGACCAATTCTAAATTGAACGCCAAGAGGAAAGAACCGCAACAGTGGCAACCAGAGTTTGCCTCCTCGAACAGACCGGACGCAGCATGACAGACAGGTGTTTTGGCCGGCAGGCACCGAGCAAATCTCGTCTTTATGGTTGAGTAAAGCACCGGCAGGGCAGACGATTCCACCATGATGCGCAGTAACCACACACGGCATTCCCGCTCTGTCCGCCGCCAGGCAGGCAAGATCTTTCCAGGCGTGAGCGTGAACGATATCCGTCGAATTGTCTTGATAGCTTGAGGCCAAAGCCCTTACGGCCATTTCGTACTGGTCTGAGTCTACACCGGACCATAAATCGGGCAGCACAAGTAGACGCGTAACAATTCCATTCACCGTCTTTTTGCGCAGATGCGAAAAATCGCAATTTGAAAACGCGATTGATTGATATACAACGTCATGTCCTTTGCCAATCATTCCTGCAATCAGATTTATGACGTAAACCTGTCCGCCTCCGTAATTATCGAATAAATTGCCATGTCCAATAACAATAATTTTCATTTGACGCGCGTATTACTGTTTGAGGGCACCATAATTCAATTAAGATTTAACGTTTGAGTTTCCAAAGGAACTCCTATTTTATCGAGAACAGTTTCAACAGCACAAACAACATCCGCTGATGTTATTGATTTCATGCACTGTTTATCAAAAGAGCATTCGTTCCAATGCCAACAGGGAGCGCATTCTAAAAAAGTGTCCAAGTTTTGATTGCAGATATAACCTGACTGCCATGAATGCTCGCGGCCGCCGTAAATGATAACGCTTCGGCACTCAACCGCCCGGGCCAAATGCGTCAAAAAACCTTGGGTGCCAACAAAACATTCGGACTGACTTAAAACCGAAGCAGTTTGACGAAGTGAAGTCTTGCCGCGCAGATCGAGAACTCCTTTAAGGGGCATATCCTTTTCAACCCCTATCTGAATGATAACAAGATCCTTGTGCAAGCCCCTCAGAATATCGGCTACTTCCTGGAATCGTTCATGAAACCAAACCTTATTACCCATCCAAGTCTCATGGGTATGCTCGCCGACGCTCTGGACGCAAATTTGTCTTGGTGCAAGTTTTCCCGAGAATTTTTCTCCATCAGTTTGGTGATAATATGTGCGGATTTCTATCTCGCCGACAATGCCTGCTGCCCGACAAAGACAAGCAAGGATATGTTCGGCGGGAGGCGCTTCAAACTCCCCGGCAATTAGCTGTTCCGAATATTTAAGTTTTTTCCGCTGACTGTTCAACAAATTTGAGTAACGTAATTGCCAATGGCCCATATCGAAAACGCCGGAATAGTCCGGATTATTTCTCAGAAGATACGCTGCCGATGAAACCTGCCATGTTTTTATCGACGGCTTTTTTTTCTTTAACTCTCGGGCAACGCACGAGAGCAGCAGTTCATCTCCGATTCCGCCTAAAAACTGCAACATGACATCGGGATATCCGTTCTTCAAAAGTATTTGTAAGGCATGAAATTCAATGCGAAGAGCATGAAGCGTTTTCTTTGGATGCAGCAGATTGCGCCAGTTCATAAATGTTTCCTTGCGCAAATAAAAAAGCTGTAGAAGTGATCAGGGCCGTTATCGCTGTCGATAATAGTCAATCCCCTTTTCAGCAAAGCGTCCATGATGTTTTCTGGAGTAGGCGCCCAAGCATGAATTTTAGACATGAGTGGATTCGATACATGCCATAATTTACAGGTAGGATGGGGCAGATACAAAAAAATAGTGCCATCATTTTTCAATTTGCTGATCCATATATCAAGCGACTCATTCCATTTTTCAATATGTTCGAGACAATGAGACGAAAATACATAGTCCTGCGAATTTATAGGAATATCCTCGATCTTGACGGCGGTTCCAGGTCCTGTTTCGGTGTCGATTGGAAGACTTCCAGGCAAAGGCCAATACGATGCTCCAATATCGATGCCTTTTCCATTACAGTACCTAAGGGCCGTTTTCCTGATTGCGAACGTATTGCCGCCCACAGTCAAGTAGTCCGGGTAGAATTCGTTGTCATAAACCCATCCCCCGGGTACTCTTTGATGGCCGGTGGCCAACAAGGCACGATACGTATGGAAAAGAGCAGGTCCATCCTGCATTTCCTCCAATCTAGCGGGCGGATCCCCGATAAGTTTTCGGACCAGCGGCCTCATAATACGAATCAGCTTTTTTCGCATGTTAGACACCCGTATGCATTATTTATAAGCGGTGGCAACCAGTATTGGATTTAACACATCGGGATTTATATTCCCGTTAATATATCTGGTCAATTTAGTGTACTTCCAGAATAAATATCTCAAGCTGCATTTAACCGCCCGCACATATTTTGAATCGACGTATTGTTCCAAACCTGCAAATTGAATTTTTTTATAACCGGCGGAAATCAGAACCTGCTGCAAGCTATGTTCGATAAATCCCACTTGATGCGTAATATCGTTGTATCGGTGCAATTGGCCATCCGGAGCTTGCAAATTAGGCACCTGAACGATGAGCAACCCATTGTCTTTTAGTGAACCGTGTATTGCTTTTAAAAAAGCAATTGTTTGGTTTTTATCTACATGCTCAAGTACATCTAGCAATGTTATCAACTCATAATTTTTTTTGTTGTTGCTCAGCCAATCTATTGTATTGTCGACCAGAAGGCAGTTGAGCCCTTTGGATTTACAAAAATC
>CAIYDQ010000216.1 GCA_903925075.1 uncultured Geobacter sp. | reverse complement strand
CGAGCCCTTTGCCCAGCCCCATGGACCAGGCCAGGTCGTTGGGGCCGATGAAACAGGCATCCACCCCCGGCACCGAAAGGATCTCCTCGACCCGCTTCACCGCCTCGATGTGCTCGATCATGACCACCACAAGGATCTCGTCGTTGGCATGCCGGGTATAGTCGTCACCGGCCCAGTACCGCCACCGACCGCCGCCGGCGCTGCGGATCCCCTCCGGGGCGTACTTGGCGTACTTCACGGCGTTCGCCGCCTCTTCGGCGGAGCAGACCATCGGGACCACGATGCCCATCGCCCCGGCGTCCAGGATCTGCTTGACCCAGACCGGATCGTTTTCCGGGATCCTGCACAGGGGCATGGCCTGGGTGGTTCCGATCGCCGTGAACATGTTGTTCATCATCTCGATGGTCATCGGACCATGCTCCGCGTCGACGGTGACCCAGTCCCATCCGGCGTGGGCCATCACCTCCGCCGAATTGACGCAGGGAAGGTTCAGCCAGGTTCCGATCGCGGGTTTTCCCGCCTTCAGAAGCCGCTTCGTCGTGTTGATTCGCATTTTTCCACTCCTCCTCAATCATGATTTTCAATTTATAACTGACTGATACGAATATATTTTACGTGGAGTGAGGATAAGAGAGGGAGTCCTGTATGTCAAGGAGATTTTATCGGATTTTATCGGATTTGTGTATTCCCGTCTCTTGGGGGTACAAACTCTTTTCGATCTCCGTACAGGATCTGCAGCGGAAGAATGAAGAACACCGCACGGGATCACCTCACGCTGCCGCATAGATGCTGCGCCCTGCGCCGTAGTAAGCATCATAGACGTGCTGGAAGACGGCGGTTGTCTTTTGCTCGAACAGTTCCGGCGTATAGGCCCTTGGCAGGCCTTTATCCAGGAGCTTTTCGATGGTGACGCGCACCTCGGCGCGGGCCTGCTGGCGTTTGCGCCAATCGAGCACCAGCTTGCCCGCCTTTAGCGTGGCCAGCAACTCCCTGGCGGTGGCTTTGACTTTTTCCCGGTCCGTGTCGCTCATATCGATCTGCGGCTTGGTCAGGAGGTCGAAGAGCGCCAGCTCCTCTTCGCTCAGTTGCTCACCCACGCCCCGCTGTTCCTCTTCATTGAGGCTTTGGGCAAAGGCCACAAGTTGTTGAAATAACTCCTCGGCGTTGAGGCTGCCGGCGTTGTAGGCGTCGATCATGGCCTGAAATTGCTCCAGATAATCCATGCGGGTGCGGTTCTGCCGCACCAGGACCATGAGCTTCTGCGCGACCGTTCCCTTGAGTTTCTCGTTTAAAGTGCGCCTGCGGCCTGTCTTGAATTTCTCAGCCAGTTTCTCGAAGTCTATTTTGCTCAGATCAAGCCAATGATCGGCGTCAAAGGGTGAGCTCGGCTCGCGGATCACGTAGCCCTCGGTGGCAATCGACTGATCGAGAAGCCCTTCCACCTGCTGCATGACCTGAGAGATGTCCGCTGGCCGTGTCAGCGCACGGATTTTGTCTGCGATCACTTGGAGCGGCGACACCTCGGCGGCAAATTCCTTTGCCGCCGGGTCGGGCAGCACGGCCTTGTAGAGCCGCAGAACCGTGTTGGCCAGATCGAGATAGCGGAGCTTGATCTCTTCGGAGGCGACCAGCGCCTCCACGGCGTCATCGAGCAAGCTGACGCGGGCAAATCCCTCAGCGGCCTGGATGGCCGCAAGGTTTACCCCGTGCTCCTGGCACAACCCCCGAGTCTCCGCCAAGGCCTGACGAAGAGCCGCGACCAATGCGGCCTTGTCCTCCACCGGCTTCCTGCCGTCGCCCGCACCCCCACCAGCCCCATAGATGGCCAACGCCTTCTCCAGATTGCGGAACACCCCGGCATAGTCCACGATCAGGCCGCTCACCTTGCCGGGATAGACCCGGTTGGCCCGGGCGATGGTCTGCATCAGGGTATGGTTGCGCATCGGTTTGTCGAGGTAGAGGGTCGAGCAACTCGGCACATCGAAGCCGGTCATCCACATGGCGCAGACAAAGACCAGCCGGAAGGGGTCGTCGGGATTCTTGAACTTCGTCTCCAGATCCTCATCGACCATGCGCTTGCGGTGCGGTCGGATGTCGAGCCCTTTTTCGCTCATCTCGACAATCTCGTTCTGCCCCTGGGAGACGACCACCGCCATGTCGGTTTCCTTCATCCGGGCAATCTGCGCTTCGATCTCCCGTCGGGTGTCGCCATCCGCCCCGGCCACCTCCGCTTGCAACGTCGCAATCTTTTCGCTCCAATACTTCTTGACCTTGTCGTACATGCGGATGGCCGTGGCCTTGTCGATGCAGATCATCATGGCCTTGCCCTGGAAGCCCCGCCCTGTGAAATGTGCCACCAGGTCCTTGGCCACCGCTTCCAGACGGTCGTCGCGGGTGATCAGGTGGTACTCCCGGGCGAACTCCCGTTCCAGCTTCTTCTCCTGCTCCTCGTCCAGCTCAGCCGCCTCCAGGAGGCGTTCCATATCCTCGTTCAGGTTGTCGTTAACCAGTTGCAGCTCCGGGATGCGGTTTTCGTAGTAGAGCGGGACGGTCGCGCCGTCGGTCACCGACTGCTGGAAGTCGTAGACGCTGACGTAATCGCCGAAGACCTGCCGGGTCTTTTCCTCGCCCACGATCAGGGGCGTGCCGGTGAAGGCCAGAAAGGCGGCGTTGGGCAGGGCCGTGCGCATGTTGAGCGCCAGGGTGTCGTATTGGCTGCGGTGTGCCTCGTCGGTGATGACGATAATGTCGGACCGTTCTGAGAGCACCGGGTGTGTCTCGCCCTGGTCGGTACGGAACTTGTGGATAAGGGTGAAAACGTAGCGGTGATCCTCGCTGAGCAACTGACGCAGGTGTTTGCTGCTTTCCGCCTGGGCATGGTTTTCCGTCACCACCCCGGCGGAGGCGAAGTGCTTGTAGATCTGCCCGTCCAGCTCCTGCCGGTCGGTGACGACCACGAAGGTCCAGTTGCCCGGCAGCTTGCGCAGTACCTTCTGGGCGAAGAACATCATCGCTACGCTCTTGCCGCTGCCTTGCGTATGCCAGAACACCCCCAGTTTGCCATCCCGCTGCCGGATGTCGGCCAGGGCCGTGAGCGCATTGTTGACGCCCAAATACTGGTGGTTCTTGGCCGTCAGTTTGATCAGGCCGCCGGGGACCTCCTGAAAGAGGCAGAAGTTCTCCACCAGATCCAGAAAACGCGCCGGGTCGCAGACGCCGCGCAGTATCGTCTCCAGCGATACCCGGCCCGCCTCATCCTCACTGCCGACCTTCTTCCATTCGGCGAAGTGCTCCCAGCCGGCGGTGATGCTGCCCACCCGGCTCTGGCTGCCGTTGGATAGGATGATCAGGGAGTTGGGCCAGAAAAGCTGGGGAATGGTGTCCTTGTAGTCTCGCAAGTTGCCGGTGAAGGCAGTCTCCAGGCGGCGGTGGGCGGCCTTGAGTTCGATGAACAGCAGCGGCAAGCCATTGACGAAGCCCACCAGGTCGGCCCGCCGGGTGTGCATCTCGCCCGTGACCCAGAACTGCGAGCAGAGCAGGAAGTCATTTTGGGCCGGGTCGTCCCAGTCCACCACCCGCACCAACTCCACGGTCTCGCCGTCGCCTTCGGGATCGGGCCGGGGAACACGCACGCCGTTCTTGAGGAGGTGGTAGACCTCGCGATTGGCTGCCGCTGCGCTCATCCTGGACCGGTCGCGGGTCAGTTCCTCGATGGCCTGATGGACGGCCTCCGGCGAGGCCTCGGGATTGATCCTCAGCAGCGCCTCCCGCAGGCGGGATTTCAGCACCACCTCATCCTTGGTCTCCCGGCCCAGACTGCTCGCGCCGTGGTCGAACTCATGATAGGCGTTGACCGTCTGCCAGCCCAGCGCAGCCAGCAGGGCGATGGCCGGTCGTTCGATCAGGGCGTCTTCGGTATAGCCGGAGGGAGGGGTCATGAAGGAGTCTCCTTTTCAGCGTGCGCAAGTACTGTGCGACCGGCAGAGGTGGTGTGGTACCGCTGCTTTTTGCTTCTTGGCTTGTCGGGGACAGTCATTTCCAGGAGGCCTAAAGCCAGAAGATGGCTTAGGGCCACTTTGAAACCGCCGGGACGT
>CAIYDQ010000215.1 GCA_903925075.1 uncultured Geobacter sp. | reverse complement strand
GGACGTCGGTTATCGCCTCCAGAACTCCGTCAAGGCAAACTGGAGCAAATTCCTTCTACTTCTAAGCACCCGCATTATCATAAATCGTTTGGAGGCGCTGACTGAACCATCTAACCTGAAGGTCCTGATCGCTGACGACACATTGTATCTGCGAGATCGAAGTAAGGCTGTTGAACTGCTGGCTCGTGTACATGACCACAACACAGGGCGTTACCACAAAGGCTTCAGAATGCTGACAATGGGGTGGTCCGACGGAGGCAGCTTCATCCCAATACAGCTAGCAATGCTAAGTTCTGCAAAAAAGAAAAATTGTCTGGTTCCTATGCGTGACGATCTGGACAAGCGAACCGTTGGCTACAAGCGTCGTAAGGATAGCACTAGAAAGGCAACCGACGTACTTGTAGATATGGTTTCAGTTGCTATAGCTACCGACATCTCAACAAGGCACCTATTGTTCGATAGCTGGTTTGCATATCCGACAACCATAAGAAAAATCAAAGCGCTTGGGATGGATTCGATCTGTATGCTAAAAGATACACCAACGATCCACTACACTTTCGGAAACAACAAGGTGACTCTTAAGAAGTTGTTTGCCTTGCTTCGCAAGCGGCCGGGTTGCGCTAAGGTGCTTGCATCATGCATGGTGACCATTGGTGATGACGACAGCGGGAACGCGATAGCAGCAAAGATCGCTTTTATACGCCACAGGAACAAAAAAAGCTGGCTCGCGATTCTGTCCACCGATATAACTCTGACCGACAAAGAGATAGTGACACTCTACAAACGACGTTGGGACATAGAAACATTCTTCAAGATAGCCAAGTCGTTTCTGCAACTGGCCAAGGAGTGCCAAAGTAGGTCATTTGATGCAATAGTAGCAAATGCGACACTGGTCTGCTGTCGTTACATAATGTTGGCAATCGGAAAAAGAACCAAGTCAGATCCGAGAACACTTGGTACATTATTTTTTGCCGTTTGTGATGAAATACAGCAGACCGGTTTCAGCGAGGCATTAGCCATCTTGCTCAACCTATTGGTGCAGACCCTTAAGAGTGTAGGGCTATCCACAGAGCAGGTGCTAAATAGAGTGGCAGAGTTTATTGACCACTTACCACCAGTTTTCAAAGAACGGCTGTTGTTTTTGCCACCTAAAAGGGAACAAAGCCTATGCTTTCAGCGACTTAAATCGATAGCGTCATGTGCGAAAGTTGAGTTATTAACGGCGGAGTTCCTTCTTCCAACAGTCCGGCGACTGTCCTCACCCTTTCTGCGTCCGATGCCGACGGAATCAGCCAAATGCGGTTTAGCAGCGACAACGTGTCATGGTCGCCGCCGGAACCGTTTGCCGCTACAAAAAAATGGACGGTTGCCGACGGCGACGGAACAAAGACTGTCTACGCCAAGTTCAAAGATTCCGTAGGCAACTGGTCAGCCGCGGTGAATGGCTCATTCCTTTTAGATACTGCGTCGCCGACGACGACAGCCTCGCCCGGCCCAGGACTCTATGACTCCAAGCAAAGCGTTTCCCTTAGCTGCGATGATGGAAGCGGGTCCGGCTGCGACAAAATCTATTACACTCTCGATGGGACGCCCCCAACAGCCGCGTCCCTCGTGTACAGCACACCAATCGTCATCTCGGCCACGAAGAAGTTGAAATGGCTTGCCGCCGATAAAGCCATGAATGTCGAGGCTGTAAAGACCGGGCAGTATACCATCGTCGATACTACTCCACCCGGCGTTCCGATCATTACCAATTTCACGGTGCCGACCGCCTCACCGTCTCTCACTATCTCAGGGATCGGCATTTCGGCTACCGAAGAGAAAGGCGTCTTCGGTTACCTCCTGACGGAGAGCTCGGCACCCCCCTCCCCCGGCGCTTCCGGCTGGAGCACGGCTCCTCCGACCTCGTACACCTTCACCAGCGAAGGGGCCAAGACTTTGTACGCCTGGGCAAAGGGAGCGACCGGTCTGGTCTCGGCAAGTTCCTCCGCCTCAGTCACCATACTTTTTCCGGACACCGTCAAGCCGACGGTGGACGCCTTCACCATCCCGACCAACGCCCTCACGGCGACAGTGCCGATCACAGCCTTTTCTGCAAGCGACAACGTGGCTGTTACCGGCTACCTCGTCACCGAGAGTTCCTCAGCACCGCTCGCCTCAGCAGCAGATTGGAGCACCACCGCTCCATCCGGCTACAAAATGACCGGCTTCGTCCGGGGTATCCCGAGCACCAGGACGCTCTTCGCCTGGGCCAGGGACGCGGCAGGCAATGTTTCGGCCGGCCGCAGCGCCGGAGTGACCGTCACGGTGACCGGCCCCACACTGGCCTTCTCCGCCGCGTCCCTCGCCGACGGCGCCTCGACCAAGAACCCGGCCCTCAACATAAGCGGCAGCGTAACCGGCAACGGTTCCTCCGTCCAGGGCCTGACTCTGGCCCAGAACAACGCTGCCCCGATACCGGTACCGTTCGACGCGAACGGCATTTTCAGCACGGCCACCGTGCTTACCAACGGCGCCAACACCCTGACCACGGTGGCGACCGATGTGGCGAACAACAGCAGCGCAGATACGCGCATCATCACCCTTGACCCGAACCTTGCCGACCTCAAGATCACCTCTCCGGCCGATGGGAGCTTCCTTAAGGATCCATCGGCGATAGTCACCGGCACGGTCGGCGCCCCTCAATCCACGACCGTCACCCTTTCCCTTAACGGCGCAGAGCCCAAGGCCATAGCAGTTAACGGCGCTGGCTTCTCCACTGAGATCAACCTCGTTTCAGGGATCAACACCCTCGTCATCACGGCGACCGACAGCGCCACAGGCCCGCCAAGCGCGCACACCGCCGCGCTGAGCGTCATCTCGGATGTCACGATGCCATCCCTCGCGGTGACGGCTCCCGCTACCGCTTTCGCCACTGCGCATGCCAGCGTCTCCCTGACCGGTTCCGTCACTGATGCGGTGACACTCCCGTCAGTCAGGGTCACCGTCAACGGCATAGCCTTGCCCAACCAACCCGCCCTTGCTGCGGATGGCAGCTTCAGCGCCACCATCGCGCTCCCCACTTTAGGGAACCACGCCATCTCGGTCGTCGCCGTCGATCAGTCGGGGAACAGTTCCACCGTACAACGCAACGTGGTCAGGACCTACCCTAGCGGCAACGTGGCGGACGGCGTTTCCGCGCCGACCATCATGGATGCCCTGAAAATCCTGGGGTTCGCGCTGGGACTCGCTACCCCCAGTTCAGACGAACTGATCAACGTAGACGTAGCCCCCCTGGTGGACGGGAAGCCGGCGCCCAACGGCGTCGTCGATAGTGGCGACGTCTTGGTGGTCCTCGAGAGAATTGTGGGAACGGTCGCTTGGTAAGGTGCAAAAGCAATGAAAAACAT
>CAIYDQ010000214.1 GCA_903925075.1 uncultured Geobacter sp. | reverse complement strand
CGATAATGTCCGAAACATAGAATCAACGCTTAATGACGTTGAAAAAAGAATCAACAAGCTACAGGAAATGCCGCAGGTAAAGACCGGAAGACAAAGCCCTAAGTTGCAAAAGCACCACGATAAATATAAAGAATTAAACCAGGTTAAAAGCTATGCTGTCAAGGCTTTGGGGTATTTGAAACAAGCAAGAGAAAACCTTGCAAAACGTGACACTGAACAAGCTATGGTTGACACCATTTATATGATGGATGCTTACTGGCGCGGCTTCATTCATACCGAGGGTGTCAAGTCGAGTATCTTACGCGATAAATGCCAGACGACCGGCAAGCAAAACGGCGGGATCATCCGAGCCGGGAAATATCAAGATTGCCGGGCTAAATTATCACGGATAGCAAGCAATGTATGGGAAGCACAAAGACAACCAAAGCCCGTTAGCTGGATGGTCGAATATTTGTTGAAGAACCACGCAGATGACTGCAAAACCGAAGAGGGAGGAACCGTTAGCCAAAGTTCAATCAGGCATTACATAAAAGGCTTTAAGCCCGCCTGACAAATAAATTACAAGTGCTGACCACTTAAAATCAAGTCAGATTTAATCTCCTTCTTGTGAAACGACACGAAAAGGAGATTAACTATGAGTACCGCACTGTATTATCTTCGGAAAACCCTTCTTGAAAAAATCCCCGTATCAAATGTAACAATCTGGCGAATGGAAAAGACCGGTTCCTTCCCCAAACGTCGGCAGCTTTCGCCGGGCCGTGTCGGCTGGCTTGCGTCCGAGGTTGACGCATGGCTTGAATCCCGCCAAACGGTAGGTGTCTAGCCATGAGCGAACAAAGAAACCCCACCGGGGGCAATCCGGCAGGGCTTCAGGGCGCGGTAACTGAACATGTTCTGAATTTACCCCAGCTCCCCTACGAATGCAAGCCCGGTTGCGCGTGCCCTTCCCCCTGTCCCGTGTGCAAGTGCAAGGGGGTGCCGGAATGAGCGCACCCTACCCCCAGCACCCGCTAAGCGCGGCCTTCCCTGGCATGAGCGCCGACGACCACGCCACCCTCACCGCCGACATTGCAGCAAACGGGCTGCACGATCCTATCACCCTGTATGCGGGGCAAGTGCTCGATGGCTGGCACCGATACACGGCCTGTATGTTGATTGGAGTACAGGCAAGGTTCACGACCCTACCGAAAGGAACTGACCCCGTTGCTTTTGTGGTATCCCGCAACCTTCACCGTCGGCACCTGACCGGCTCCCAGCGTGCCGAGGCAGTAACCGCTTGCAGTGAGTGGGCGACCGTCGGCAGCAACCAGCACGGAGGGTGTGAACTAGGTTTACAGACTACTTCTGCGGCAATGACAGGGGAGGTACTTGGTAACACCCCTCGCACATTGTCCGAAATGGCGAAGGAGGCCGACGTTTCCAAGAGCACCATTCAGCACGCCAAGGCCGCACACATCGCGGGGCTGGGCGAAGCTGTAAGAGATGGCAGGATCACCGCCAAACAAGGCGCGGCCATTGCCAAGCTACCGAAAGAGGACCGGGCGGCAGCGGTAGAGAATCCCGCGATACTGAAAGAGCCGAAGCCCGCACCACACCCGGCACCGGAGTTGCCGACGGTGGAGATGGTAACGATTACCAGGGCCGAGTATGACGAGCTGAAGGCGGATCGTGACGAGATGGCCGTCATGAACGAGGAGCTTCTTGCAGAGCAGAAGGCAATAGGAGCAGTGCTCGATGCTGACGACCAGCTCGCCGAGGCCGCGAAGCGGATCAAGATGTTGACGGCTCAGGTTGCCACGCTCACCAGCAGCCGCGACGGCTACATGAACGGAAAAAATGAAGTTCTGAATCTGCTTTCAAAGCGGAACTATCAAATCAAGATGCTGGAAAAAGAACTTGCTCCTTACCGCGTCAAGCTCGATTCGGGAGGTATGCCGATATGAGCGCGACAACAAGACACCTCTTTCCGGCACCCCAACCGGATTATGCGGCCCTTCCATTCCCGACGTTACGCGAGTGCCAAACGATGGCCCACAGGGTACTCCGCGAGGCGGCGGCAGCGGGCCATAAGCGGCAGATGCTCATGATGCCGACCGGCAGCGGTAAGACCATCCTTGCGCTGTTTCTTGTCAAGGAATCGCTCGTGAAGGGCAGGCGATGCTTGTTTATTTGCGACCGGACCAACCTTGTCGGCCAAACCTCCAAGGTAGCGGACAGCCTTGGATTACGGCACGGAATCATCCAGGCGAAAAACCCGCGTATGGACCTGGAGCAATCCTTTCAAATCGCGTCGGCTCAAACGCTGATGCGCCGGGGAATCCCCGCCGACTTCGACCTTATCATAGTTGACGAGGCCCACACCCAGTACGCGGCGATCAGGAACCACCTTTTGACGTGCAAGGCACATGTGGTGGGCTTATCGGCCACCCCGTTTGCCAAGGGGCTGAGACAGGTCTATTCAAATCTGGCAAACGCGACGACCGCCGACGAACTGACGAAAGCGGGAATCTTGGTGCCAATGCGGGTTTTCTCCTGCACCAAGATCAACATGCAAGGCGCTAAGACTGTCGGCGGCGAGTGGAGCGATGGCGCGGCGGCAGAACGCGGCATGGAGATCATCGGCGACGTGGTGACGGAGCAGCAGACGCACGCCGCCGACCGGAAAACCATCATCTTCGGCGCGACCATAGCCCATTGCGAAGAAATGGCCCGGCAGTTCAACGCCGCCGGACACCGGGCGGAAGTCTTCTGTGCAACCACCGAGGACGACGACCGCGCCGCGATCCTGGGGGAGTTCAACAAACCGGACAGTGAGATAAGGATCTTGATTTCGGTGGAAGCACTCGCCAAGGGTTTTGACGTGCCGGACGTGTCCTGTGTATGTGATTGCCGCCCGCTCAGAAAATCGCTTTCTACCTTCATTCAAATGATAGGCCGAGGGCTGCGAAGTTCACCCGACACCGGGAAGGATGATTGTTTGTTGCTCGACTTCAGCGGCAACATTGTCCGGTTTGCAGACGACTTCAGCGATGTCTTTTTCAACGGGCTAGCCTCACTCGATATGGGCGAACAGCTCGATAAGACGGTACGCAAGGACGACGAGGAAAAGGAACCGGCCAAATGCCCGGAGTGCGGTTTTTCACCCTGCGGCAAGGTATGCATCGGCTGCGGCTACGAGCGGCCCAAGAAGCAGAGCACGGTTGAAGTGCAACCGGGAGTCATGCAGGAAATCACACTGAACGGTAAGAAGCTGGCTGACGATGCCCGGCACCTTTACGAGCAGTGCTGCGCTCACACCAGGGCGCACGGCAACCACGAAACCGCACCACAGCGGGCGTTTTACCTCTTTCGGGATTTGACGGGCGGCAGGAAACCGGCGAACGGTTGGCGCTTCGAGGACATGCCCGACGTGCCAATTACCAAAAACGTGTCGAATAAGATCAGATCGTTTCGCATTGCCTGGAACAAGGGCAAGGGGGGCGCTCATGCGAGCAATGCGGCGCGTTGACGGCAAGTGGCAGGTGGTCGCCCCGGCAAATCTTTACTTGTGGATGTGCCACCAGGACGGCGGGGAGGCGGTTGTCATTGACGACGTGACCAAAACTTATTACTGCGCGACCGAGAAGGCGGCGGAGGCGTACCGGGAACGGTGGGCGACTGAGAATAGGCGGGACGACCCGCGCACATCGGCCATGTTCTTTGATCTTGCGGTAAGGCTTCATGCCGAGGGGAAGAAATGAGCAAACCATTTTTCGTAAAACTGACTACAGCGGACTTTCTCGCTCAGGTCTTTCAGATAGAAAAAGGGCAGCACGAAGCATGGTTGTCCACCCTGTCGCTTGATCTTGTACGCGGCGAAGGCTCTACCGAGTATGCGCGGGCGCTCATTGCCGAGGCTAAGGAGTACTCAAGGAAGATGGCAGAAAACGGGAAGAAGGGCGGGCGACCTAAAAGCCGAGGTTAAACAAAGGTTAAGCCCGGCTTTACCGAGCCTAAGCCCGGTCTAACCAGTAGCAGTAGCAGTAACATAAGAACCTTTTGCCAGTAACCACCCCTCTTTACCTGGAACACTCACCACGGAGTGATACAGGGGGAGCGGGCGGCGGTTCGGGAGCCACCAATGGAAAACCAGATATTGAGGATAAGCAGAATCAAATCATTCAGCGACACGAACCCGGAGCCGGTCACGCTCACCTGGGGCGCTTTCGTGGAGTCGTGCCGCGTGCCAGTCGTCCGGGGGGCGCTACCACTCGAACGGTATCTGATGGCAGAGAAGAGCGTCAAGGACCGGCAGAAGGACGGACCCGCGATCATTGCCGGGCGCTACTCACGACCCGGCACCCGTAACCAGGGCGATCTAATCAGCCTGTCCATGGTAACGCTCGATATGGACGACGGGCACTACACGTTCGACGGCCTATGTGAAGCCCTTGACTGCTTCGAGGCCGTCGTCTTCACCAGCTACAGCCATTCAGCAGAGGTGCCGAAGTTTCGCGCATACCTTCCCCTTACGGTTGGGGTTACGGGCGAGATTAAGCCGATCCTTGAACGGATCATCAACTATTTCACAGAGCACGTCGGCCACCTGGACCCGGCGACCCGGAAGCCGGGGCAACTCTTCTACTCCCCCGCGTGCCCGCCTGGGGGTGAAGCCCTCTATCAGTTTCGACACCTGACAGGCTGCACCCTGGACCCGGCAGACTTCCCCGCACTACCGACGACCACGGCACCAAGGGCACCGGCACCGACCGGACCCGACCGGGCAGCGATCAGCACGAAACCCGGCGACGTTTACAACGCGCGTGCATCCTGGGCGGATTTGTTGGAGCCTTTGGGCTGGGCGCATTTCTTCCGTAACCATTGGACCAGACCCGGAAAGCAGCGCGGCATATCCGGCAGCGTCTTGGACGCGGGCCTCTACATTCACAGCAGCGCACCGGAGGCGGCACCCTTCCAGTGCGGGAAGTGTTACAGCCTGTTTGGAGCTTATGCCTTGATACATCATGAGGGCGATCATTCGGCAGCGGCGCGAGAGTTGCGACGAATTGACAGGATCACAACCGGGCATTAGCAGTATGAGGACGAACGAGGCTTGCTTACAGCAGAACTTTATCAATCAAGACACACTCACCTATCAACCACCGGCAGCAATGCCGTACAAGGGAAAGGAAATCAAAATGAAAAGTTTAGGCAAGATCATTCCACAGAACTACATCGGCGCGTTTCAGGTTGGACCCGACGAAGAAACTGACATTGTTTCAACCGAAACGCTTTTGATGAAACTTGCAATGGCAGAATCGGTAATCAGTGACATGGGGCGATTCATGGAAGCCACGGAGAAGAACGGCGGCACCGTACCTGATGACATGGTTGGTCCTTCCGAATGGGCGGTTGCTGGGCTGTATCAGAACCTTAACGCCGTTGCTCACGCGCTCAAGTGTGGTTGCTGGGGCTATGAAACGGCTTTCATGCGGTAATCGAACGGGTGCCGCTGGCGTTGAGTCGGCGGCACCTTCACCTATGACAAGGAGCTTGACCAATGCCAGTAAGGCCGAAGAGACCATGCACACACCCCGGATGCCGGGCGCTCACCGATGGCGGACGATGCGAGGCGCACCAAAAGGAGCAGCGGCAACAGAGTCAATCGAGGCGCGACAACCAGCACCTACACCTTTACAGCACGCAATGGAAGAAGATCAGGGCAATGGTGTTACGGGACCGCCCGCTGTGCACTGAGTGCGAGAAACAGGGGCGGCTTGTCGTCGCTACAACCTGCGATCACATCATACCGCACAAGGGCGACCTGACTTTGTTCTATGACCAGGACAACTTGCAAGGGTTGTGTGTCTCCTGCCACTCAAGGAAGACGGCGGCGGACGATGGCGGGTATGGGAACGCCAAGGGCAAGGCGAAAGTGGGGCAAGCGTGCGGGGTTGACGGCGTGCCGATGGACCGGGGCCACCATTGGCGGTAGGGGGTGGGGGGGGACCAAAATCTCTTAGTCGCTCTATAGCTACAACGTGCCATAGCCACAATTCACGCGAAACAAAGGTTTTCCTTTAAAAAAATATGGAGGCACAAAATGAGCAAGACCAAAGCACCTAAGCACCTGACTACCGAGGCACGCGCCCTATGGGATAGGCTGATGAAGGAATACCAGATCGAGGACGAGGCCGGGCTTTTGATCCTGCAAACGGCGCTTGAGGCATTCGAGAGGATGCGGGGCGCTCAGGCGGTAATTGCCGTCGAGGGGTTGCAGGTTACAGACCGCTTCGATCAGAAGAAGGCCCACCCCCTCACCGTCACGGAGCGTGACAGCCGGGCCGCGATGCTGGCGGCACTCAAGGCGCTGAATCTGGACTTGGAGCCTTTACAGGAACGAGCTGGCCGACCGGCAGGGAGGTGATACCATGGCAACCAATAGGAAGAGGACACCCCGGAGCCGGATTGTGTCGGCGCTCAACCCTGGCGAAATCAATTTCTTGTATGATCGGAATGACCCCCTTGGCGACCCTTGGCTTGACCGTCACTTTATGAGCAAGGACGAAATCAAGGGGCTATGGACCGAAAACCGCGACGAGGTTTTGAAGTGGTGGATCGAAAACAAGCCATGTAGCAGACCGGGGCCGTGGTGGATCTTTGACGCACCCCTTGAAGACACTAAAACTCGCTTCGAGGTTATCAAGACCCAACGCCGGGATCGGATCAGCGGTGTAGGTACTCCATGCTATTTATGCCTGAATTACTGTGCTCAGTTCACCCTTGGCATACCTAATTCATGGGTTAGCCAACGGGACGCTGATTATTACAACGGCCGGGCAAAAGACATTCACGGAAAGCCAATAGGCAACAACAAGGAGGGCGACTTTGAAGGGCTGGCGATTGACCCGACCGACCCGCCTACGTTTGAGAGCCAAGCGGCGTACCTCAAGCGCCACGGATTGCTGACGACAGAGGAAAAGCGCCACCTGGGGAAGCACCCTGAATTACTGAAACCGGAAGCCGTGACGGACGAAGACGCTGAATAGCAAGAAGGCCGGGAACCCACTAGAGGGAACCCGGCCTTTCTATTGTTGGATGCAGGCGGATAATCGTGGTGTCACCAAGTTTCAGCTTTTGCCGTTGAGGTTAAAAACGTCTTTAGACCGCTACAGAGTTCTACTAATTTGGGGCGCAACTGTTCCCATGCAGCAGCGTAAATGCCCGGCCCACCGTTACCATGGGCATCCGACAGCCTAATATTGTTCACTACCATTCGAACCTTTCCATCTTTGATATCTTCGACCAGCGTAAACCCGGCATTTTGGGGGAACATCATTTTCCCGGTTAACGCGCCCTCTGATATAAAATATACGACGCTCGACCCATTGCCGATGATCCGCCCCTCTGCTGCGTTTTCGTACTCAATAACTTTTTTGGAAGATACAAAGGTTAACGCAAGCCACTGTTTTGACTTCTCGAATAACTGTTGTTGAGATTTGCCGGGTACATCAATAGTTTCCTGGTATGTTGCATTTTCTACTGGTGTCGTGTCCGGGAGTTTCAGTGATACGCACCCCGCCAACACCGTACACACCGTCAAAGCCGACAAAATCCGTTTCATAATTCCCCCCTTGCTATTTTGCTATTTTCCCATGAGGACATTAGCATCAATGAAACGGAGTGAATAGGATTCTAATATAATATCAAGGGTGCTACGTCGAGTGCGTGGGGTAGGTACAGGCAGGGGGTAGAGATCGTCACCGCGACCACCCGACCGGGAGCGCAACCAGCGCCCAAAAGGGCGACGGCTCCAAGGGTAGTAGACATGGGCACCGAGGGGCGGAAAATGCCGGGCCTTTCCGCTCAATCTTTTCAGCGGGTTTTGGCAAAAAGTTCACTCAAAAGTTCACTCAAACAAAAAAGGCACCTGCAAGATGTTTGCAAGTGCCTGTTTTTATTGGTGGAGATGAGCGGGATCGAACCGCTGACCTATGCGTTGCGAACGCATCGCTCTCCCAGCTGAGCTACACCCCCAAAACTCTTGCCCGAACGCCCCGAAGCGAGACGACCCGAAGGCGGATTTCTTTATACCGCAAACGCCGCTGATTTCCAAGGGAAAAATGAAAGATCACCAGTGCTTCGGCAGGATCACCCGGAATTCGACTCCTTGGCCGGGGGTGTTGGTAAACTGGATCTTGCCGCCGTGGTTGGTGATGATGCGGTTGGCGATGGGGAGCCCCAAACCGGTGCCGCTCTCCTTGGTGGTGTAGAACGGCGTGAAGATGCTGCTCACGGCTTCCAACGGGATGCCGCCGCCGGTGTCGGCTATCTTCACGCAGACCGCTTCTTTGCCTTCCAACTCCCCGGCCGACACCTGGATGATCAGCTTGCCGCCGCTCCCCATGGCGTCCAGGGCGTTCAAAATGATGTTGATGAACACCTGCTTCAACTGCTGCGCGTCGCCCAAAAGCGCCAGCTCCTTGCGCGGCCAGCGGATGCTGACGGCAATCTGCTTCTCCTCCAGCGGCGGGCCGACTACGGCCAGGGTGTCCTTGACGATGTCGGCTATGCTGCAGCGCGCGTAACAGATGGTGGCTTTCTTGGAAAACAGCAGGATCTCGGAAAGTATCCCCTCCAACCGCTGCACCTCGCGCACGATCAGGTCGGCGTGCCCCCACTCGGGAGAGTCGCCGGCAAGTTTCTTGGACAGACGCCCGGCGAATCCGCCGATGGACACCAGCGGCCCCTTCAACTCGTGGGCTATGCCGGCTGCCATCTCGCCGATGGCGGCCAGCCGCTCCTTTTGCAGCAGGCTCTCCTGCGCCTCGTTCAACTGCCGGTTGGTGTCCTCCAGCTTGTGGAAAAGCATGGAATTCTCGATGGCCATGCCGGCCTGATTGGCGAAAAGCTGCAGGAAGCGCAGGTCTTCATGGCCGATGGGGCTCTTGCTGAGCGCGTTGTCGACCATGACGGCGCCCACCGCTTGTCCATGGGCCAAAAGCGGCGAGGCGGCCACCGCCAGGCGTCGGCCGTGCTGCGCGGCCGTCGGCTCGCCGTCGGCGTCTCCCTGCAGGTGGATCAGCCTCTTCTCCAGCACGGCTCGCGAGGCGACGTGCGACGGGCCGTCCAGCTTCAGCCTCAGGCCCAGCACTTCCCGGCAGAACTCGGACTCCCGCTGGGCGGCCATGTCCTCGGCGGAGATGTCCCAGCGGCTGGATAGGATATCGTCGCCGCCGTGGCGGAAGGAGAGCGGCGGGCTGCTCTCCCTGGTCACTCCCAGCATGCCGAGCAGCGCCCCGGAGCGCTCGTTGCTCAGGAAAAGCGTGGCGCGGTCGAAGAAGGGAACGGGACCGGAGGTGAGCGCGGTCAGGGTCAGGTGGATCAGCTTGTTCAGCTTGATGGTGGAGAGCATGGTATTGCTCATCCGGTACAACAGCGACAGTTCCTTGAGCTTCTTGTCGTTTTCCCGGGAAAAGCTCAGTATGCGCTGGGAGCTGATCGCCTCGCTGAGGGCGCTGGAGAGCAGCCGGGCCACCGTTTCGGCCAGTTCGCGCTGCTCGGCGACCAGCAACTCGCCGTCGCCGAAAAAGGTCATCGCGCCGAGGCCTCTGCTGTTGCAGCCAAGCGGGATGCAGAAGGCGTGGCACGCGGGGCCGGCGACCGGCAGGATCTCGTGGCGCGCCGAGGCGGGCGAGGCGGCACGCGCCGACAGGGCGACCTCGGCCTGCAGCATTTCCGGAAGCTTCGGGAGGTCCTCTTTGCGGCAGTTCCTGAAGAGACGAGGTTTTTTGCTCTCCCCTTCGCTGAGCCGGACCACGGCGCAACGCGCCAGGCGGCTGCCGACGCAGAGCTTCAAAAGCTTGGGGAGCATGGCGTCGGGCGTAAGCGGCGTGTTCAGCAGTTTGCCCAGCGAGGTGATGAAGGATAAGTCGCGACGCTCCCGCGCGGCGCGCTCCGCGGCGAACAGGCCGGCCAGCGTCAAGACGAGCACGGGGCCGACGCGGCGGCAGCAGTCGACAGCCGCAGGCGCTACTTCCGACTCGGAGCCGGCGAGACAAAGGACGGCGGCCAGCCGCTTGCCGTCCAACAACGGCAGCGCCAGGAAACTGCGGTCACCGGGGCTCGATGGTTCGTCTGCGTGCAACTCGTGACGGGGGGAGGATTGTACTTTGAGGTCGAGGGCGGCGCGACCGCTGCAGCCCTCCCCGTAGGGTATCAGGCAACTGTCGCCGCCGGGGGGCAAGCCGGTGCCGAAGCGCCGGACCAGGGCGCGCCGCTCCGGGTCGGGAAGAAAAATCGTGGCCGAAGCAAGGCCTTGGCTGCGAACCGCAAGGCGGAGCAGGCCGTTCAACCGGGCCTGATGAGAGCGACCGGAGGTCTGGGCGACCCGCAACGCTTGCTCCAGGAGGTTTTGTTCCTTCCGGGCAGCCATGGATACTCCGAAGGATGCGACAGCTTCCGGGGATGGTGGGTTAGCGGGGCCTTTCCTTCTTCTCCTGCTCCATCTTGCAATCGATGCAAAGCGTGGTCACCGGTCGCGCTTTCAAGCGCGCTTCGCTGATGTCCTCCTCGCATACCTCGCAGACGCCGAAAGTGCCGGCGTCGATGCGCCCCAGCGCTTCCTTGATCTTGTTGATGAGCTTGCGCTCCCGGTCCCTGATCCTCAGCTCGAAACTGCGATCAGACTCCTGGGTGGCCCGGTCGGTGGGGTCGGGGAAGTTGGTCGTGTCGGAGGTCATCTCGGAGACGGTTTTGCCGGCCTCTTCAAGGAGCGCTCGCTTTTCTTCCTGCAGGATACCTCTGAAATACTCTAACTTTTCCGTATTCATGACACCTATCCCTTTCGAATCAATTTACTATTAAAGATGATTTTTCGATATTAGTAAAGTGAAATTTCATCCCTGATTCGGAAATCGGCACGACGACGGGCTAAATGGCGTCCAGCGCCTCGACCAGGTCGGCGACGCCGACGATTTCCATCCCCGCCAGCCCCTTCTTGGGCGCGTTCCCCTTGGGGACTATCGCCCTGCGAAAGCCGTGCTTCGCCCCTTCCTTGAGCCGCGCCTCGCCGTTTGAGACCGGCCGGATCTCGCCGGAAAGGCCGATCTCGCCGAAGACCATCAGGTCCTGGGGGAGCACGGCGTTGCGCAGGCTGGAGACTACCGACAGCGCCACCGCGAGATCGGCGCTGGTCTCCAGCACCCGGATGCCCCCCACCACGTTCACGAATACGTCCTGGTCGGAGAGCACCAGCCCGCCGTGCTTGGCGATCACGGCGAGAATCATGGCGATCCTGTTCTGATCGAGGCCGATGCCGAGCCGGCGCGGCGTGCCGTACTGGGCCGAGACCACCAGAGCCTGGATTTCCACCAGCAGGGGGCGGGTCCCCTCCCAAAGGACGCTGATCAGGCTGCCGGGGGCGGCGGTGTCGGTGCGGGAGAGAAAGATCGCCGAGGGGTTTTTCACCTCGCGCAGCCCCTTCTCGGTCATGGCGAAGACCCCCAATTCGTTGACCGGGCCGAAGCGGTTCTTGGTGGTGCGCATCAGGCGGTAGCGGGCGTCTTCGGTGGAGGAGAGCATGACCTGCGTGTCGACCATGTGCGAGAGGGTCATGGGGCCGGCCAGCGACTGGTCTTTGGTGACGTGCCCGACCAGGATCAGCACCACCCCGGAGCTCTTGGCGTAGCAGGTGAGCGTCGCGGCGCTCTCGCGCACCTGGGAGACGCCCCCCGGCGCGGCTTCCACCCCGGCCACGTGCATGACCTGTATCGAATCGATCACCATCACCTCGGGGCGCTCGGCCGCGGCCGCCTCCAGCACCCGCTCCACCGAGCTCTCGGCCAGCATCTTCACCCGGTCCACCGGCAGCTGCAATCTCCTGGCCCGGCCGGCGATCTGCTGCAGCGATTCTTCTCCGGACACGTAGAGCACCTCTCTGGCGCCGGCGGCGTGGCAGAGGGCCTGCAGCAGGATGGTGCTTTTGCCGGCCCCCGGGTCGCCGCCGATCAGGATCACCGACCCGGGCACGAAGCCCCCGCCCAGCACCCGGTCGAACTCCTCGCTGCCACTGGAAAAGCGCGCCTCTTCGCTGCACTCGACGCTGCCCAGCAGGGTGACCACGGAGCTCGCGCCGGCGAACCCCTCGCGCCTTCCGGGGCGCTCCAGCCGGATCTCCTGCACGGTGTTCCAGGCGTTGCAGGCGGTGCAGTGCCCCTGCCACTTCGGATAGACCGCGCCGCAGTCGGAGCATACGAAGCCGGTTTTTACCTTTGCCTTTGCCATACGCCTCCGCGAACCCCTGAAAAAGCAGCAAACTCGACCGGATACTAAGCTTTTTGCCGCCGGCTGTCAACTTCGGCGCCGTCGGCCGCCGCTCGTCCCGACGCCCAAAGGTATTAGTTTGACAAGCTTTCCCCCGCTAAGCTAAGATCGGGCCGATCTGCAACCATCGGGGAGAGGGCCTTTGTCCGCACAGTTTAGAAAGCCATCGGGGCCGGGCGCGGCCTCGTCCGCCGCCACCGGCATAGTGGCGGCGGGACTCGCCGACCTGCAAAGGGCGGTGAAGGCGGCGGAATTCTATCCGCAGGGACATCCCTATCGCACCGAGAGCCTGCAGCGGAGCTTTGAGACCTTCGGCAAACTGCTGGCGCTGCGTCCGCTGGTCTTCACCGTCAACCGCCGGGGGTTCCTGCTGGGGGGCGAACGGGTCGACGGAAACGAACTGGTGCTCAAGATCGCCCATGATTGCGCGGTCCGCCGCATAACCAGCATCACGCTGTTGCAGGACCTGCTCCTTTACGACCTGGACGCTTTGGTCCGGCTGCTCGCTTCCGAGCCTTCCGGCCAGGGCCTGGAAGGCGACGCCCGCACCATCTGGTTGAACGACAGGGATGTCGCCGCCATCCTGGCCCGGCGCGCCGAAGCCGACCAGGGCGCGGTCCGAGCCGCGGCGACCCGGGCCGCTACTGCCGACAATGCCGGCCCGGGGAGGATGACCGGTTCGGCCGAGGCCGGCGAAGGCCGCGGTTTGGGCCGGGAAGCGTCGCCGTCCGTCGGGCAACGGGGCCGGCAGGGCGAAGAGCCGACCGGGCCGGCAGGCGAACGGGCGGCTTCGGTCAGGGAACAGGGAGCTTCCGCCGGGGAACAGGGAGCTTCCGTCAGGGAACGGACCGCCGCGAACCCGGCTCAGGCGTCGCCGACCGCGGTCAAGGAGAGCCGCGTTCCCGAGCTGCTGCGCGCGATGGCGCAGGAACCGGTGGACGCGCGCTACCAGGAATTGGGAAGCGAGCTGCTGGCAAGAGTGCGCGGCGGCCAGGAGGAGGAGTCGATCCTCCCCGCCCTTGAGGAATTGCTGAGGCAGCACCGGGAACCGCAACGGAGCCTGCCGCAAAAGGAATTCGCCGTGTTCACCTTCGGCCAATTGGCCGACGCGTCGGCGGATTTTCTGCTGCGCTCCCTGGAAAACAAGGGCTTTCGGGCCAAGGAGCGCATTCACCGGGTGCTGGAGCCGTTGGGCGCAAGAGCTGCCTACTGGGTCATCGAGAGGATCGGCAACGCCAACGGGCTCTACGAGAGAAGATGCCTGGCCGCGGCGCTGGTCGCTCTGGGCGCCGTCGCCATTGCGCCGCTGCTCGCCATGTTGAAGGACAACCGCTGGTACGTGGTGAGGAACATGGTTTCGGTCATCGGCGAACTGGGGGCAACCGAATGCGTGGCCGAGCTGATGGGACCGCTGCACCATAAGGACGACCGGGTGCGCAAGGAGGCGATCCGGGCGCTGGCCAAGATCGGCGGCGAACAGGCGGAGGCCCTGCTGGCCACGCTTTTGGAGGAGACGGACGAGGTGCTGGTCAGGCGGGCCATCTCCTCTTTGGGGCAGCTGCGCAGCAGGCAGGCGGTGCCGGCGATGCTGAAGCTTCTGGAACGGCGGGACCTGTTCATGAAGGATCTCGCCGTCAAAAAGGAAGTGCTGGCGGCGCTTTCCGCCATCGGCGACCGTTCGGCCACCGGCTCGCTGCTGAAGCTCCTGGAGTCGCGGGGCTGGACCGCGCCGGCGAAATGGCTGGAACTGAAGATCGCCGTGGTCTCGACCTTGGGGGTGATCGGGGACGAGGCCGCCTTGCCGACCCTGGCGCGGCTGGCGGCCGGCGACGGCCCCTTGGCCGACACCTGTCGCGACGCGCTCGAAGTCGCTGAGCGCGGCAACGAATGGATGGACTTATGACGAGCAAACAAGGAGAAAATATATGGTGAAACGGCTGAAATACGTGGCGTTGTCGGCGCTGGTGCTGCCGGGACTGGGGCAGCTCTGTTTGGGGCGCCGCGTGAAGGGGGGGGTGATGATCCTGCTCGACAACGTCTTCATCCTCGCCGCTCTCTATACCGCTTTGCGCAGCATCGGCAAGCTGCTCGAGGCGGGAAGGGGCGGCCCCCTGGACCCGGAACAGGTGCTGGCCGGGGTGCGCGCCGACGCCCCCTGGGCCGTCTGGCTCCTCGTCGGTTTTTTGCTGCTGTGGGTTTACGGGGTGGTCGATGCGGCGCTCGACAACGGAAGCGGTAATAATTGACAACGGCCCGGTTTCCATGAGATAAGAACGGAGATAAGGTTATGGAATCCGGTGTTACCTGAGCCGAAGGGGAGTTACTACATTATGCTGCAGTCAGAGATACTCGGGAGCGGTGGGCATGTTCCCGCGAAGGTGATCGGCAACAGTTATTTCGATTACCTGGTGGAAGACGCGGATGCCTGGATCCACTCCAGAACCGGAATCCGCGAGCGGCGCTTCGCCGAAGAAAGCGAATCCACTTCGGACCTCGCCACCACCGCGGCGCTACTCGCTTTGGAGAACGGCGGCATCGATCCGCTGGAATTGGACTGCATCGTCGTCGCCACCTCGACGCCCGACATGATTCTGCCCGCCACCGCCTGCATGGTGCAAAAGAACATCGGCGCGGACAACGCCTTCGCCTTCGACATGAACGCCGTCTGCAGCAGCTTCATCTACGGCATGGAGGTGGCGGACAACCTGATCCGCTCCGGCAAGTATAAAAAGGTGCTGCTGATCGGCGCCGATACCTACTCGAAAATCCTCGATTTCCAGGACAAGGGGTCCGCCCCGCTGTTCGGCGACGGCGCGGGCGCCGTGATCCTGGGCGCCGGCACTTCGGGGAGGGGAATCCTGCAGAGCGTCATGAAGAGCGACGGCAAGGGGTGGGAGCTGATCCAGGTCCCCTCCTCGGGTTCCCGGAAGCCGGTGACGGCGCAAAGCATCGAGCTTAAGGAGAACACCTTCAAGATGGCCGGCAAGAGCGTCTTCGTGTTCGCCACCGACATCATCCCGCGCATCATCGCGGACCTGTCGGAGCGCGGAGGGGTGAAGCTGGAGGAGATCGACCACATCATCCCGCACCAGGCGAACGTGAGGATCATCGATTTCATAGCCAAGAAAACCGGCATCCCGAAGGAGAAGTTCCTGCTCAACCTGGACCGTTACGGCAACACGGCGGCCGCCTCGCTGGGGCTGGTGCTCGACGAGAACCGCAGAAACGGCGTGATCAAGCCGGGGGAACTGGTGCTGATGATGGGCTTCGGCGGCGGCCTCTCCTGGGGCGGGGTGCTGCTGCGGTTTTAGGCGCTGCGGAGATTATTTACGGAAGGCATTTTAAACCCCCCTTTGCGACGGTCGCAATGGGGGGTTCGTCGTTTGCAAGCCTTACCGCGAAGACGCCTTCCTCCCTCCCACCCCTTCCGGCACCGTCAGCGGGACCAGCCCGTGCTCCCGCAGCAGGGCGTCGAGCGCCGAGGCGGGCACGCGCTGCCGCCAACCGGCGTGGAAGCGGTCGGCGGCCAGCAGCACTCCGCCGGGTGCAAGACGCGAGGCGAGCTTGCCGACGGCGCGGGATAGCTCGCCGGGCTCGTGCAGCATCGGTCCCCCCAAAAGTCCGTTGCAAAGGATCAACCGGTACTCCCCCTCCCTGTCCGAATTCGCGATTTCCTCCAGATAAAACTCCATGGACACGACGTCCGGCCCCTGGAAAAGCGGCGCCACCCTGGCTCGGTACTGCCGCTCCCGCTCTGGTTCGTGCGGGAAAAAAAGGTGCGCCGCGGCGAATAGCTCGATCTGCTCCAGAGTGGAGCCGTGCACCGCGCAGCCGTCGCCCCCCAAACCGGCGGCGCGGATCTGTTCCGCCAGCGTATAGGTCCCCTCGCCGCTCCCGCAGGCGCTGTCCAGCGCGCGCATCCTCCCCTTGAGTCTGCCGGCGTTGTCTCTAAGCCATGCGGCAAGCCAGCGCGACTGCTGCGGATAGCGATCGAAGGCGGCGCCGAAATGCTGGGGGAGGAACAGGGCGAAGATGAAGCGCCGGCGTATTTTCTCGTCCCTGGCCAGCTCGCGCAGCAGCGCCGAGGGATCGGCGTGGTGCGTTTGGGGTCGCAATTTCTGCACCAGGTCGAGCCAGCTAGCCGCGCCGTGCAGGCCGCTGCCGGCGAGTTGCGGGGGAAATCGGCAACTGCGCCTGAGCAAATGATCGAAAACGGCGGTCACCGGGGCGATCGGGAAGAGCGCCTCGGTCAAGGAGCGCATCTCGTTGCCGATCGCCAGGCCGGGAGCCCAGAGGGGAAGGGGATAGCAGGAGGCGTAGTTTCGAAAGGCACCGGCCAGGCGGTCGATCCTGCCGGCCAGGGTGTGGTCCAGGAGGGAGCCTGGCACCAGCAGCAGCTCCAGCCGCTGCTCGGCCAGCGACCTGTCCAGGGTGGGGATAAAGGAGAGTTCCATGGGCTAAATGCTCACGCCGTGCAGGTCGCGCTTGTGGTAGCGCCAGGCGAAGGCGGCGGCGCGAAACAGCCAGTCGACCAGGAAGACGCCCCAGACCACGTAGAGCGAGAGATGCAGCGGCACGGCGACGATCCAGGTGAAGAGCACCCGGATGCCCCACATGGACGCCAAGGTCACCAGGAAAACATAGTGCGTGTCGCCGGTGCCGCGCAGGCTGCCGGCGTAGACGAAGGCGACGGCGAGCGGCACTTGGGAGAAGGCGACCATGCGCAGAAAGACGCTCCCTTTTTCGATGACCTCGGGGTCGCTGGTGAAGAGCGCGATCAACTGGTGCGGCAGGCAGAAAAAAAGCAGCCCCATGGCGGCCATGACCATGATGGCGAGCCTCAGCGCCTCGGTATGGCTCAGGTGCGCGCGCTTGAGCTTGCGCGCGCCGAGCGCCTGGCCCATCAGCGTGGAGGCGGCGATGCCCATGCCGGCGCCGGGCATGAAGGAGAGGGATTCTATGGAGAGCCCGATCTGATGGGCGGCATAGGCGGCGGTGCCAAAGCCGATGATGAACTTCGAGTAGAAGAGTTGCCCCGACTGCTGGGCGATACGCTCCAGCGCCACCGGATAGCCGATGTCCCAGACTTTGCGCAAAAGAGTCAGGTCCGGGCGCCCCACCTTCAGGTAACCCTTGCGCAGCGCCTGCACCAGCAGGTAAAGAAAGCCGCAGAGTTCGGACAGGTTGATGGCGTAGGCGGCTCCCACCACTCCCATTTTGGGGAAGCCGAAGTGGCCGTAGATGAGCGGATAGGCGATCAGCACGTGCAGGATGTTGACCAGGATCACCCCCTGCATCGGGGTGCGGGTGTTGCCGATGCCGTGCATGATGGCGGAGAGGATGTTGAGCCCGGCGGTGAAGGCGAAATAGAGGAAAACCAGCCGGATGTACTCCGAGGCGAAGGCGAGCACCTCGCTGCTGGCCCCGAGAAAGTGCGCCACCTGGCCGCCGAGGAAAAGGCCGCACAAGGTCGCTGCCACCGCGAGCAACGCGCAGAGCAGACAAGAGGCGAAGGCCGCCCGGCGCGCTTCCAGCCTGCGGCCGGCTCCCCACAGGTGGGCGATGACCACGGTGGCGCCGGTCGCCACACCCCAGAAAACGGTCATCACCACGAAGATCAGCAACTGGCCCAGCCCGGTCGCCGCGATGGCCGCGGCGCCGAGACCGCCGACCATGAAGATGTCGACGATGGAGACCAGCCTCTGGAACAGCGACGACAGCAGCACCGGCATCGACAGGGCCGCCACGTCGCGGCGGATCGATACCCGCTTTCTTGCCCCGGAAGAAAAACTGAGCTTCCAGAAGCCGCGCCTCGGCGTTTTTGACATCACCTTTGCTGTCAACTAAAGCCCCAGCTCCTCTTCCAAGCCGAGAACGAAATTTTTGGCCCGCCCCGAAGGAGCGATCATGCCGTAGGCGATCGCCTCCTTCAGTTCCGCTTCCGTGGCTCCCGCCTGCTTCGCGACCGCGAAGTGTTTTTTAAGTCAGACCGGGCAGCCGACCGCCACCGCGCAGCCGACCCGTATCAGCTCGCGATATTTCACCTCGAGAACCTCTTCGTATTCATAGTCGAGGAACTTCTTGCGTATCTGCATGTCGGGCTCCTTTGGCAGAGGGTTGAACTGCTGGCGAGGGTGCCGGTAATAGGTATCACAAAGCAGAGGCGCTGAAAACAGTAAGATGGCTTTCCGGGAGGGAAACGGAGAAAACTCGCTCGTCAGGGAAGGGGAGGAGGGGCGCCTGCGGTTAAGTTAAGCTGTTGCCGAGAACTCCCCCTCCCGCAAGGGGAGGGGGGACTCTTTGGTGCAAGGATTCCTTAAGTTGGCGTCAGTGCCCATCAAGGGAGAGGGGGCTTTTGGATTCACCCAAGCGATCCTTTGAGTCACTCAGGCGCTATTTCGGGCCGGCTTGATGATCGGGGAAGCGTGACGGGTCGGCATCTTGGGACTGCGATGCGCTCTGCCGCGCCGAGCTCAAGGTCAGCTTTTTCACGGCGCGGGTCATTCCCCCTACGTGCGCATTGAATTCGCTGTAGGCGGCGATGATTTCCTTCTCGGCGCAATCCACCAGCGCAGTTAATTTCTTTTCCGCTTCTTCCAGCTCTTTTTTGTACCCTTCCAGTCGATCGTCGATGTCCATCAGCATGTTTTCTAACAGCCAATGCCTGTTAGCCACAGTTAAAGAATAATCGCTTATGACTGAATTGATGTATTCTCCAATGCCGTCCACATCCTGATCAACTACGGTCGGTGTCTCGATCTGCTGTTTCACCCTTCGTTTAAACTCAAGAATCTTTGCCATGCCCAACTCCCGTACGCTGTTAGCCAAACTGTACACGGTGAAATCGTCTTTTATGCATGCTGATACTGATACACATACTATTTGATTTCCCTATCGGTTGTAAATACCTAAAATTGAGAGAAAAATTGCATTGCTTCAAAAAAAATAGGGCGCCGTTGCCGACGCCCGATTCAAATCGCGCTCTGCCTTGCAGTTCATGATAATGGCAGCGCCCGTCCCGGCCGTCAAACGCCGATGGCGTAGAGGGTGTAGACCAACAGCGAGGCGGCCAGGCAATAGTAACCGAAATAGTGCCAAAGGCCCTTGTCGAGCCAACTGGAGAGCCAGCGAAGGGCGATCAGCCCGGAAAGAAAACTGAGCGCCATGCCGCAGAGGCTGGGGAAAAAAAGGTCAAGCAGGTGGGACTCTGAGGCAACCGCGACCGCCTGCGACTTGACCAGACGCAGCGCCTCTCTGGCAATCACGGGCGGGGTCAGCACCACGGCCAGGGCGAAGCTGAACTGATCCACTCTCTCCTTGGCCAGCCCGAGCAACAGGCCGACCGAAATGGTAGCGCCTGAACGCGAGAAACCTCTCAGCGGCAGGCACAGCCCCTGTACGGCTCCAACGGCGCACGCCTCCCGCAGGCCGACCTCCTCCCGGGGTGCGACGGCGCGCCCCTGCCGCAAACCGGCCCAAACGATGAGAATTCCAACCGCGGCGAGTGCCGCCGAGATCAGCCCCAGGTTGCCGAAGAGCATTTCGATTTCGGCGCGCCCCGCTTTGCCGAAAGCGACCCTCTCGATTATAGCCTTCAGCCCCAAGCCGACTGCGCCGGTGAGCCCCGTGGCAATGACGATGAGTCTGCCCGCCCGCAGGAACTGTTCACGGGAGGAAAAAAAGGTCGCCTGCCATGCCTTCCAGAAAAACAGGATGACGGCGAACATGGTGCCGGTGTGCAGCATGACCAAGAGCAGCGTCATCTCCGGGGAAGAGGGATTGAGCCCCATCAGCTTGGCCGTGACGATCACGTGCGCGGAGCTTGATACCGGCAGCAGCTCGGCGGCGCCCTGCACCGCAGCAAGCACCAGGATTTGAACGAGATTCATGGGGAACTCCTGAAGCGGGAATGCTTGCGGAAGAGGGGTCGCCCCGCTTCCGTTGCCAGGAGGTTATGCCGTCTGAGCCGCCGTTTGTCAAGACGCGATTGGGGACGAGATCCAAGAGAACTATTGAGGGATGAGGGATGAGGGATTGCCGCAAATCCAAAGCCCATCCCTTTGATGGGCAGTGGCGCCAATTTAAGCTTTTGCGGAGGCTCCCCCTCCCGCAAGGGGAGGGGGGACTGCTTTGGTGTAATAGTTCCCTATGGTTCCTCGTAGTTAGTGCCAGAGCCCTTGATGGGGGAGGGATGGGGAGCGGGTGGCCGTCTAAACCATTTTCCGGTATTCACCGCCCACTTCGGCCAGCGCCCGGGTGATCTGGCCGAGGGTCGCGTGCTGCACGGTTTCCAACAACTCGCCGAAGACGTTCCCCCCCTGGAGCGCCACCCGGCGCAATCGTTCCAGGTAGATCGGCGCATCGTCGCGGTGGCGCGCCTTGAAATCGCTCAGCCGAGCGAGTTGCCGCTCCCAGTCGGCCGGCCCCGGCCGCACCACCTCCGACACTGCGGGATATTTCTCGGCATGCCCGTCGGCAAGCTCGAAGACGTTGTAGCCGACGATCTTGCGCCGGGGCTCAACGGTATGCTCGGGCGATGGCCGACGCCGCTCCCGCTCGTATCGGGCGCTGTTCTCGGCGATGCAGCGCCTCTGGTAGCCCAGTTCGGTGGCCGGCCCCACTCCCCCCAACTGATCGATCCGCCCGAACTCGGCCAGCACCTGCGCCTGCACCTCCTTCACCAGGGCCCGGAAGGCGTAGGAGCCGGAGAGGAGGTTCTGGATCAGGAAGCCTTCCGTCTCCTCGCGCAGGTAGTTGGAAATCATGGTCGCCTGGCGCACCCATTTTTCGGCCGGGGTGGTCATCGGTTCGTCAGCCGAGTCGACGTGCAGCGAGTTGGAGTTGGCAAGCATGCCGAGGTAGGCGTGGTAGGTGAGGCGCACCGGGTTCAGGGTGTCCCACTCTTCGGCCTGCAAGGCGCGCCCGGAAGTCTGGGTGTGGAATTTGAATTTCTGGGAGCGTTCGCCGGCCCGGTAGACGTCTCGCAGCGCGATCGCCCAGATCTTGCGGCAGACGGCGCCGTAGGCCAGCCACTCGACTTCGTGGGAGACCTTGAAGAAGAAGGAGAGGCTCGGGGCGAAGGCGTCGATCGGCAAGCCCCGCGACAGGAAGTTTTCCAGATAGGTGAAGCCGTTGGCGAGGGTGAAAGCCAGCTCCTGCACCGGGCTGGCCCCCGCCTCGCCGATATGGTAGCCGGAAATGCTGAGCGAGTAGAACTTGTCCACCCGGTGGTCGATGAACCACTGCTGGACGTCGCCCAGCAGTTTCACGGCGAAATCCGGCTGGAAAATGTTTTCGTTCTGCGCCTGGATCTCCTTGAGGACGTCGGCCTGCACGGTGCCGCGCAGCCCGCGGACCGTCTCGCCGAAAAGCCGGCTCCGCTCCTCCTCGGCCAGCGGTCTTCCTCGCTCTTTTTCGACGCGCTCGCACTCGATTTCGCCCGCCGCGACGAAGTACATGGCGAGGATGGCGGCCGCCGGGCCGTTGATGGTCATGGAGGTGCTGATGTCCGGGATGCGGAAACCGGCAAGGAGCAGCTTCATGTCCTCCCAGCTGTCGATGGCCACGCCGCCTTCGCCGATCTTGCCGATGCTGCCGGGATCGTCGTCGCTGTCGGCGCCGTAAAGGGTGATGCCGTCGAAGGCGATGGAGAGCCTGGGTTTGGCGACGCCGCGAGCCAAAAGGTGCAAGCGGCGGTTGGTTTCTTCCGGGCCGCGCAGTCCCGCGAACTGCCGGGTGGTCTCCGCCGCGCTCGCGGTGCGCAACGGGTAGATGCCGGTGACGAAGGGGAATGAGCCGGGAAGCCCCTCCTCAAGCAGGAAGCGCAACGATTCCGCCCGATCGTCGGGGTCGGGGAGCGCCACCCGCGCGAGTTGCAGTCCGTTGACGCTGCGGGCCTGCGGGTCGATCCCCATCTTTTCGGCTGCCTGCCGGGAGAGTTCGCGCCACCGTTGCGGCCACTCCTGCAACAACTGCGCGCTCGTCGGGTCCAGCAGCTCGGCGTCGGTCGGGCGCGAGCGGACCTTCCGCAGCTCGGCCGCCACGAAAGCGTCGTAACGCCGGACGCTCTCGGCGATCTCCGCCAGGTAGGCGCGCCGCCGGTGCGGCAGCAGCGCGCTCTTCTTGGCATAGCTGAAGATGTCGATTTCGGCGACGCTCTCGGGGGCCGGCCAGCCGAGAGCGGAACAGATGGCGGAGAAGAGCGCTTCGGTGCCCGGGTCGCGCGCCGCCTTGGAGGTAGTCGGCAACACCCTGGCGGGGCTGCCGATTTCCGAGAGCATGGCCTGCACCTCCGCGAAGGCGGCCTCGCTCCCCTCCAGGTCCGCCTTGTTCAAAACCACCAGGTCGGCGTCGCGCAACAGCTGGTCCTTTTGCAGTTGCAGCCCGCTGCCGTACTCGCGGGTCTTGACGTAGACCAGCAGGTCGGCGTGCAGCGCCGACAGGTCGAGGCCGGTCTGTCCGCTCCCCGGCGTCTCGACCAGGATCAGATGATAGCCGCAACGGCGCAAGGGGTCGATCAGGCGGGGAAGGCTCGGGGCCAGCGGCGCGTAGGCGCTCCCGGTGGCCACGCTGCGCAGCCAGACGCGCGGGTGGTAGATGCGGTTCATGCGCACCCGGTCGGCGAGAAAGGCGGTGTGGCGCGTCCGGTGTCGAGGGACGGGTCGTTCGCCAGGATGGCGACCCTTTTATCGGGAAAGCGCTCCAGGAAATGCCCGACTAGGTCGTCGATCAGCGTGCTCTTGCCGCTCCCGCCGTCGCCGGTGATGGCCACTACTCGGGAAGGCTCGTCGTTCGGGCGCTTTGCGATCTCCGCGGTTTCCGCTGATCGCCGGTCCGGGGGCGCGAAGTCGGCGTCGCCTCCCTGTTCGGCCCGGCTGAGGAGGCGGGAAAGCTCAAGGGGATCGGGCGGCGCCGGACCCGGCGAGGGGGGGGCTGCCGGGGCGTGCGCCAGCCGCTCGTCGATGCGACGCGACATATCCGAGGCGATGTCGTCCAGGGACCAGCCGGGGGCGTAGATTTTTTCCACCCCCGAGGCTTCCAGGGTCGCCGCGTCCTCCGGCAGGATGGTCCCCCCGCCGCCGCCGAAAACCAGGGCGGACTCCATCCCCTTGTCGCGCAGACGCCGGACCAGGTGGGGAAAGAACTGCAGGTGCCCTCCGTTGTAGGAACTCACCGCCACGGCGTCGCCTCCCTCCTGGAGAACCGCCTCGGCGATCTGCTCGCTGGTCATGTTGAAGCCGAGATAGATCACCTCCACCGGGTGGGAGCCGGCGAGGAGCGCACGGTTCAGCGCCAGCACCGAGGCGTCGTGCCCGTCGAAAGCGGCGACTGCGGTAATTATTCGTATAGGTCTCTTTTCCATGGCGTAGGCTCTTTTGAGGTGTAACGGCGATGCGCGGTTTTCTTGCAGGATCGGCGCAAGCTCTCGCCGACCGGGCAGAAGACAGTTGCAAAGTATACCGGCGGCAGTCAGATTGTCTAATTAAGCGCTAGCTAACGAATAGGAGGGAGTGCGGGAGGGCGGCGTAAGGGAGGCTTCGGCCTTGACGGCGCCGGCGACCGGTTCGAGGGGGCGTCGGCGCCGGCGTAACCGGCATTGCCGGCCGGGAAACGACCGCAGGCTCGTGCTCAGGCATTTGCCGTTGAAGAGACCTGACGAAGTTTGGAGATGTCGCGTAAAGGCGGCGCCCCGAACAGGCGGTTGTACTCCCGGCTGAACTGCGAAGGGCTCTCGTACCCTACCTGAAAAGCAGCGGTCGCGGCGTCGAGATGTTCCGCCAGCATCAGACGCCTGGCCTCTTGCAGGCGAAGCTGTTTCTGGTACTGCAACGGGCTGAGCGCGGTCATGGATCGGAAGTGGTGATGAAAGGTGGAGGTGCTCATGCGGGCCTCCACTGCCAGCTCTTCGATGCGCAACGGTTGCGCGAAGTTCCCCTTCAACCAGTCGATGGCCCGCGCTATCTGATGGCTCTGGCTTCCCGCCGAGGCGATCTGACGCAGACGCGCGCCCTGGTCGCCCACCAGCAAACGATAGATGATTTCGCGCTGGATGATGGGGGCCAGGATGGGGATGTCCTTCTCGTCGGCAAGCAGCTCGATCAGCCGCAGGAAGGCGGCGACCAGCGGCTGATCGACCTCGCCGGTCGCCATGGCGCGGCTGGTCTGCTGGGCGCGCGGCGCGGGAAGATTGCTGTCGGCCATTAGTTGCAGGGTCTCGCGCTGGTCGAACTTTAACCTGAGCCCCAGATACGGCTTTTCCGGGCTGGCTTCGGTAATCTGCACGATGGTCGGCAGATGCACCGAGGTGATCAAAAAGTGATGCGCGTCGTACACATAGGTGTCGTCTCCGAGCAGCACGCGCTTGGCCCCTTGCGCGACCAGGCAGATGCTCGGGTCGTAGATGCCGCTGATCGGCTCGGTCGGCTCATCGCGCCGGAAAAGCGACAGGCCGGGGACTGCGGTTACCTGTTGCTCGCCCTTTTCGGTCCATCGGGCAATGCTGCGCCGCAAATTTTCCAGTGCCTCTTCCATCGTGCTCTCCTCAAATGCGGGCGTATCTGCCGTTTCCTGATCGGTTCCGTTCCTGAAATCCTAGCCGATCGGTTTTTGCAGCGCAACAGTTATTGAAGGGATACGAGGATTAGGCAAAAAATCGACAGGATCGTTCTACCCTCGATCCGCGGGAGTGCGTTATGGTGGCGACGAACAGTACGGCGTGAACAGGGCCGAACGATTAAAGGAGGAAGCGATGATCCTGGTGGTCAACGGCAAGGAACATGCGGTGAAGGTGGACCCGGAGACTCCGCTGTTATGGGTCCTGCGCGAACAGTTGGGGCTGACCGGCAGCAAGTTCGGCTGCGGCGAAGGACTCTGCGGGGCCTGCACGGTGCTGATCGACGGCGCGCCGCAGCGCTCCTGCGTAACGCCGGTCAAGGACGTGCAGGGGAAACGGATCGTGACCATCGAGGGAATTGCCGCCGATCACCCGGTGAAAAAGGCGTGGCTGGCGGAGGAGGCGTCCCAGTGCGGCTACTGCCAACCGGGGCAGATCGTGGCCGCCGTCGCCCTGTTGAAGGAAAAGCCGCGGCCGACCGACGCCGACATCGACGCCGCCATGAGCGGCAATCTCTGCCGCTGCGGCACCTACGGCCGCATCCGTCGGGCGATCCACACCGCTGCAGGGACCGGGGGGAAACCATGAGCGCGAACCAGGGAATGAACCGGCGTCAGTTCATCGTCAGCAGCGCGCTGGCCGGCGGGGGATTGCTGCTGGCCTGCCAGCTGCCGTTCGGCAGGCGCGACCTGCTGGCCGCGACCGGGAGCGCATTCGCCCCCAATGCCTTCCTCAGGATCGCGGCCGATGGGCGCGTGACCGTGATCGTCAATAAGTCCGAAATGGGGCAGGGCGTCTACACCTCGCTGCCCATGCTGGTTGCCGAGGAGCTCTGCTGCGACTGGAGCATGGTCGCTTTCCAGGCGTCGCCGGTGGCCCCCCAATACAACCGGGTCTCCGCCCCGATCATGGTCACCGGGGGGAGCAGCAGCGTGCGCACGGAGTGGGAGCGTCTCTCCCTTGCCGGGGCCGCGGCCAGGGAGATGCTGATTGCCGCCGCGGCGCGGCAATGGCAGGTTGCCCCGTCGCAATGCCGCGCCGAAAACGGCGCGATCCTGGGACCGGGCGGGAAAAAGCTCGGATTCGGCGCGCTGGCCGCCAAGGCGGCCGCCCTGCCGGTACCCAAAAAACCGAAGCTGAAGGGGGGCGCCGGCACCCTGCTGGGCAAGCCGTTGCACCGCCTGGACAGCCCGGCCAAGATAAACGGCGCCGCCATTTTCGGCATCGACGTCAGCGTTCCCGGTATGCTCACCTGCGTCATCGCCCGCCCACCGGTGTTCGGCGCGAAGGTGAAAGCCTTCGACCCTGCCGGGGCCTTGGCCCTCTCGGGCGTCAGGCAGGTCGTGGCGGTGGACGCCGGCGTGGCGGTCGTGGCCGACGGTTACTGGCCGGCGCTGAAAGGGCGCGCCGCCTTGACGATCGAGTGGGATGAAGGGGACGGGGCCGCGCTGTCGACCCCGTCCATGCGCGCCGAATATGCCCGACTGTCTGAGACACCAGGCCTGGTCGCCCGCAGGGAAGGGGATGCCGCCGCTACCTTGGCTTCGGCAAGCCGGCGATTCGATGCGCAGTACGAGGTTCCGTACCTGGCCCATGCCACCATGGAGCCGCTCAACTGCTTCGTGGATCTGAAAGCGGACAGTTGCCTGATCCGGACCGGCAGCCAATTCCAGACCGTGGACCGCGATGCGGCGGCGCGGGCGGCGGGGTTGAAGCCGGAGCAGGTGACCCTGGAGACCACCTTCCTCGGTGGGGGGTTCGGTCGCCGCGCCAATCCCGACTCGGACTTCGTGGTCCAGGCGGTGCAGGTGGCAGCGGCGGTTAGGCGGCCGGTGAAGGTGATCTGGAGCCGCGAAGACGATATGAGAGGGGGATATTACCGTCCCATGTGGCACGATCGGATCTCCGCCTGCCTCGATGGCCGGGGCATGCCGCTAGCCTGGCTGCACCGGATCGTGGGGCAGTCGATCGTAGCCGGCACCGCGTTTGAGAAAGGCATGGTCAAGGACGGCATCGACCGCACCTCGGTCGAGGGGGCTGCCGACACACCCTACCGGATTCCTAACCTCCAGGTGGAACTGCACACCACCAAAAGCCGGGTCCCGGTGCTCTGGTGGCGCTCGGTGGGGTATTCGCACACCGGGTTCGTCATGGAGAGTTTCCTGGACGAGCTCGCCCACGCCGCAGGCCAAGACCCCTATCACTACCGCAGAGCGCTGCTGAAAGAGCATCCCCGCATCCTCAAGGTTCTGGATCTGGCCGCCGGCAAATCGGGTTGGGGCGCTCCGCTTGCCAAGGGACGTGGTCGGGGGATAGCGGTGCAGGAATGTTTCGGCAGCTACGTCGCCCAAGTGGCGGAGGTTTCCGTCGATGTCAAGGGGGAGGTGACGGTTCATCGGGTAGTATGCGCCTTGGACTGCGGGAAGGTCGTCAATCCCGATACGGTCAAGGCCCAGATGGAATCCGGCATCGCCTTCGGCCTGTCGGCTGCCCTCTATGGCGCCATCACCCTGAAAAAAGGTCGGGTGGAACAGGGGAATTTCGACAGCTACCCTCTGGTCGCCATGAACGCCATGCCCAAGGTGGAAGTCCACATCGTTGCCAGTGTGGATCCGCCCGGTGGCGTCGGCGAACCGGGAGTCCCTCCGATTGCGCCGGCGGTGGCCAACGCCCTCTTTGCGGTCAGCGGCATCCGCGTCCGCTCCCTGCCTCTCACGCCGGAGAACGTCCTGGCGGCGCGGCCGGGGAAGGCATGACGGCAAGTATTGAGCCGCGCGGTACATAGTTGCGGCTAGTCGCTTCTGTTTTTAAGGGCATACAGCAAAAAAGGCGTGCAATCCGAAGATTTGCACGCCTTTTTTATTTGCGCCGGCCGGGTTTGCGTCCGGGCTGTCAGAACGGGATCTCGTCGTCCGGGTTGAATACCGGCTCCTGGTAGGAGTTCCCCTGGCTGTGTTCCTGCTGGGACGGCCTGCCTTGGGCCGGGCGCTGTCCGCCGCCGCTTCCGCTGCCGCCGCCTTCGCCCTTGCCGGAAAGCATCTGCATCTTCTCGCCGACGATCTCGGTCGTGTAGCGATCCTTGCCCTCCTTGTCCTGCCATTTCCTGGTCTGCAGCCGCCCTTCGATGTATACGGTCTTCCCCTTGGAGAGGTACTCGCCGGCAATCTCGGCAAGCCGCGCCCAGAGCGTGATGTTGTGCCATTCCGTCTTCTCTTCGAAATCGCCGTTCTTGTTCTTGAATTTCTCCGAGGTGGCGAGCGAGAAGGAGGCGACGGCGGTGCCGCCGGCGGTGTAGCGCACCTCGGGGTCCTTGCCGAGATTTCCTATGAGCATCACCTTGTTGAGACTTGCCATGTAAATGTTCTCCTCTCTCTCTTTTGGGTAGTATCGAAAAGTTTTGGCCGCGGCTAAAACAACGACTGACGGTGGACTGACGGTGCTTTAATGACAGCATAACGCGGTGGAATATAGAGGCTAGCCATATCACGAAGGGCTTGCCGGACGCAACAGAAATTGAGTTAATGTCCGACCCTGACTGCAAACAGCATGGACGTGGTGGACAAAATGGACGTGGTGGACAAAATGGACGTGGTGGACAAAATGGACTTTGTGGACTTTGTGGACTGAATGGTGAAGGAGGCTTTTTCATGGGTGACGGGGAAGGGTTGATTCCGAAGCATGGCGGCTACCGCAACCTGAAAAGTTTCCAGGTTGCCCAACTTGCCTATGACGTTACGGTCCGGTTTTGCGAACGCTACATCGACCGGTTCAGCCGCACGCGCGATCAGATGGTGCAGGCGGCGCGCAGCGGGGTGCAAAATATCGCAGAGGGAAGTCAGGCTTCCGGCACTTCCAAAAAAACGGAGCTGAAGCTGACTAACGTGGCTCGGGCAAGCCTGGAAGAACTGCGCCTCGACTACGAAGACTTCTTGCGGCAGCGGGGACTGCCTCTGTGGACGCGGGACGACCTGCGCCGCAAAGCGTTTGTCGCCCGACGCTGCGCGAGCGCCGACGAGGTGGCGGCCTGGGTCGCGGAGACGCATAGGCTGGGAGGTGGACATCATGGACTTAATGGACGTGATGGACGTGATGGACGTGATGGACCGTCCGTTGAGTCCACGCCGTCCATGCCGTCCATGCCGTCCACTTACGCCGAACTGGCTGCGAACGCCGCCGTGACTCTGATCGCGGTCGCTTGCTCCCTCCTCGACCGCCAAATCGCCGCTCAGGCGGCTGCTTTCGAAAAGGAAGGCGGCTTTACCGAACGCCTCTACCACACCCGCAGCCAGGCCAGGAGAAAGCCATAACCGGCTTTCTCCTGCCATGACCAAATGGAAAAGGGCAAGCTCAAGCTGGTGCTGGCGCCTGCTTGTGCGAGGCGCTCATCTCGGCCGCCGTCGCCGGGCAGTAATAATGGTTTGACTCCCCGTGTAAAAAAAAGTAACGTAACCGATTATCTTGAGGGGGTACGCATGTTGCGAGCACGTCTCTACCTCCTGTTCCTGGTCCCCTTCACGCTTCTTTGCTCTCTCTTTGCGGTGACGGCGGGTCTTTTCGACGCCAGCGGCCGATCGGGGCACGCCTGCGCCAGGTTCTGGAGCGTCTGGTGCCTGCGCGTGGCGCGCATCGGTCTGTCGGTCAGCGGCTTGGAGCTGGTGCCGACCAGCGGGCCGGTGATCTACATGGGCAACCACCAAGGGAATTTCGACATTCACGCGCTCTCGGTCGCCATCCCGCGCCTGTTCGCCTGGGTCGCCAAGGAGGAACTGTTCCGGGTGCCGGTGTTCGGCGCCGCTATGAGGCGCGCGGGATACATCCCGCTGGACCGAAGCGACGGCAGAAAGGCGCTGAAAAGCATGAAACAGGCCGCCGAGCGGATCGCCGCAGGGGCGAGCGTGGTGATCTTCCCGGAAGGGACCAGGACCCTGGACGGTACGCTGCTCCCTTTCAAACGCGGGGCGTTCCTGCTGGCGGTCAAGGCGGGGGTGCCGATCGTCCCTTTCACCATCAACGGCAGCCGGGAGATCAACCCCCGAAACCGCATCGAGCTGAGGCCGGGCAACATCAGCATCAGCTTCGCCGCGCCCATCGAGACGGCGGGGAGCTCGGAACATGAGCTGATGGAACTGGTGCGCGAGGCGATCGCCGCAAGGCTGGAGGTTCACTAGATGGTGGCAGCTTATCTGGCCCTGGCGTTTTTAGGCATTGCCCTGGTTTGTTGGGGGGTGCCGGCGGCCCACCGGTTGAAGAGCCCTCTGGATATCCTGGCGGCGCTCGCCGTCCTGATCGGAGTGGCGGCGGCCCTGCTGGGCGCGCTGCTGATCGCCGTCCCCGGCTTCTTCCGCGGCTGAGTCCAAAGGTAATAGGAAAAACGCATGGAGAAGCTTAAGACCATCGCCGTCAACGTGGCGACCGTAGCGCTGATCAGCCTGGCGCTGATCTGGGGCAACACCCTTTATCGGCAACACGTCCAGTTCGACAAGGGCGAAAAGGGGTGGGCCGCGGGAGACTTCAACGCTGCGGTGGCCGGCTACGAATCGGCGATCCACATGTACACCCCGGGGAGCTCGCTGGTGGAGCGAAGCGCCAAGAGGCTCTGGGAACTGGGGGAGATGGCCGAACAAAAGGGAGACCTCCCCCGCGCGCTGATCGCCTACCGCTCGCTTCGGAGCTCATTCTACGCCGTGGCCGGCCTGTACGCGCCGGGCCAGGACTGGATCAAACGCTGCGATGCGCGCATAGCTGAGTTGCTGAAAAGGCAGCAGGGGCGCTGACCACAAGAGCAGTCGGACCGGTCCGACCTGTCGGACTTTGTCTGACCGGTCAAGAATTGGAGGATAGCTTTGGAAGTAACCGGTTTAACAAGCAGCGGGCTGAAGTTCGTGGCGCTGGGAGGGTTGGGCGAGATCGGCTTGAACATGGCGGCCTTCGAATACGGCGACGACATCGTGGTGGTCGACTGCGGCCTGATGTTCCCCGAACCGTACATGCTGGGCATCGACGTGGTCATCCCGGACATCGGCTACCTGCTGGAGCGCGCCGACAAGGTCCGGGCGATCCTGCTCACCCACGGCCACGAGGACCACATCGGCGCGCTTCCTTACGTGCTCCGGGATCTGCACGTTCCCATCTACGGCACCGCCCTGACGCTCGGCTTCGTCAAGGAAAAGCTCAAGGAATACGACCTCGACCAGCAGGCCGACCTGCGGGTGGTGAAGCCGCGCCAGAAGGTGACGCTGGGCGAGTTCGAGGTGGAATTCATCCGGGTCGCCCACTCCATCGTGGACGGCTGCGCCCTGGCGATCCGCTCCCCCGAGGGGGTGGTGATCCACACCGGCGACTTCAAGCTGGACCAGACCCCGGTCGACGGGGAGCTTACCGACCTCGCCACCTTCGCCCGCTACGGCGAAGAGGGGGTGCTGGCCCTGATGGCGGACTCGACCAACGTGGAGCGCGAAGGATACACGCTCTCGGAGCGCCTGGTGGGGGACGCCTTCGCCGAGATCTTCCCGCGCTGCTCGGGCCGGGTGATCGTCGCCGCCTTCTCCAGCAACATTCATCGGGTGCAGCAGGTGGTGGATGCGGCCCGGAAAAGCGGTCGCAAGGTGCTCCTGAACGGCCGCTCCATGATCGGCAACGTGCAGATCGCGCGCGAACTCGGCTACCTGACGATTCCCGACGGCCTGCTGATCGACCTGAAGGAGATGCCCAAGCTCCCCAAGGATCAGGTCTGCATGATCACCACCGGCAGCCAGGGCGAGCCGCGCAGCTCGCTCACCCGCATCGCCATGGACGACCACAAGCAGATCAAGATCGAGGAGGGGGACACGGTGATCCTCTCGTCGCGCTTCATCCCCGGCAACGAGAAAACCATCTCCGATCTGATGAACCACCTGTACCGGCGCGGCGCCGAGGTGATCCACGAGAAGGTCTCCGAGGTGCACGTCTCGGGGCACGCGAGCCAGGAGGAGCTGAAGATCCTGCACAACCTGGTGCGCCCGCGCTTCTTCGTCCCGGTGCACGGCGAATACCGGCACCTGGTCAAGCACAGCCAGCTGGCCCAGAAGGTCGGCACCCCCAAGGAGCGCTGCATCCTGGCGGTGAACGGCGACCTGGTGCTCTTCGCCGGCGAGGAGGCGTGCATCGTCGACCGCGTCGAGACCGGCCGCGTCTTCGTGGACGGCAAAGGGGTGGGGGACGTCGGCAACGTGGTCTTGAAGGACAGGAAACATCTCTCCGAAGACGGCATGGTGGTGGTGATCATCGGCATCAACCAGTCAAGCGGCGAGATCATCTACGGCCCCGACATCGTCTCGCGCGGCTTCGTCTTCGAAGACGACAGCCAGCAGTATCTCGACGAGGCCAAAAAGGTGGTGCTGGACACGCTCGCCCTGGTGAACGCCGAGGTGCTCACCGACTGGAGTGAAGTGAAGCTGGAGGTGCGCCGGGTGCTCAGGCGCTTTTTCAACAAGACCATCGAGAGGCGGCCGGTCATCCTGCCGCTTATCCTGGAAATGTAGTCGTATCCCTTGACAGGTAATCTATGACCACCGAACAGGCGATTGAAAAGAAGGACAAGGTGACCAAGGAGATGAAGGGGATGGCGCTGGCCGCGGCCGGCATCTTCCTCGGCGTGGCGCTCGCCTCCTTCCACGGCGAGGACCTCTCCTTCAACAGCGTATCCACCGCCTTGGAGACCCGCAACCTGGGGGGGCGCTTCGGCGCGCAGTTGGCGGACGTCTTCCTGCAGCTCTTCGGGCTCGCCTCGTACCTGGTGCCGACCACCCTCTGCTACCTCTCCTACCGCGCCTTCAGCTCCGACGCGGTGCGCTGGCGCCCCTACAAGCTGGTCGGCTTCCTGCTGCTGCTCACCTCCCTTTCCGCGCTGTTCGCCTTCAACCTGCAGTTCACCGAGTTCCTCGGCGAGCGGGTGCCGACCGGCGGCTTCTTCGGCTTCGGCTGCGCGGAGCTCTTCAAGCGCGCCTTCGGCAAGATCGGGGCGCTGCTGATCCTGCTCCCCATGCTGGCGGCGAGCGCCATGCTGCTGTCGCGCTTCTCCGTCATCCTGTTCACCCACTGGTGGCTGAGCGCCATCAGCGACAGGTGGCGACATTTCCTGCAGCGCCGCCAGTTGAACCGGGAACTTTTGGAGGAAAAGGGCGAGCAGCCCAAACCGCACGCCGCGCCGGTGATCAAGCCCGCGGCGGTGGCCGCCACGGTCAGCGCCCCCGCCGCCAAGAAGGAGAAAAAGCGCGACGAGAAGAAGGGGGCGCCGGTCCAGGAGGCGTTCGAGTTCATCAAGGCGGACGGCAACTACCGCACGCCGCCGCTCTCCCTGCTCGACCCGATCCCCGAGGCTGGCAAGCGCCAGGACCGGGAAACGCTGACCATGAACGCGCGCCTGATGGAGAAAAAGCTCAAGGACTTCGGCGTGGAGGGGGAGGTGGTGGAGATCTGCCCCGGGCCGGTGATCACCATGTACGAGTTCTCGCCGGGGCCGGGCATCAAGGTGAGCCGGATCGCCGGGCTTTCCGACGACCTCTCCATGGCGCTGCAGGCCCACTCCATCCGCATCGTGGCGCCGATCCCCGGCAAGGGCGTGGTGGGGATCGAGCTCCCCAACCGGGACCGGGAGATGGTGTCGCTGAAGGAGATCTTCAATTCCGAGGAGTTCCACAAGGGGAAGATGAAGCTGCCGCTGGCGCTGGGGAAGGACATCGCCGGCAACCCGCTGGTGACCGATCTGGCCAAGATGCCGCACCTGCTGGTCGCCGGCGCCACCGGCAGCGGCAAGTCGGTCGCCATCAACACCATGATCCTCTCGCTTTTGTACACCTCGACGCCGACCGATGTCCGGGTGATCATGGTCGACCCGAAGATGCTGGAGCTCTCGGTCTACGAGGGGATCCCGCACCTGTTGCTGCCGGTGGTCACCAACCCCAAGAAGGCGGCGCTGGCGCTCAAGTGGGCGGTCGAGGAGATGGGGCGGCGCTACCGGCTGATGTCCGACAAGGGGGTCAGGAACATCGACTCCTACAACAAGGAGCTGGAGCGAAGCGAAAAGGAGATCGCCGACAACAAGGCGCGCGGCGCGGTGGTGGTCGAGGAGATCGAGGAGGCCGAGGACCCGGAGGACATGGAGGCCCGCGAGGCCGCCATCCAGAAGTTCCTGGAGAAGGAGGACGCGCTGGAGCACGGGCATCTCCCCTACATCGTGGTGATCGTGGACGAATTGGCCGACCTGATGATGGTGGCCGGGCGCGAGATCGAGGAATCGATAGCGAGGCTTGCCCAGATGGCGCGCGCCGCCGGCATCCACCTGATCCTCGCCACCCAGCGCCCTTCGGTGGACGTGATCACCGGCCTGATCAAGGCCAACTTCCCGGCCCGCATCTCCTTCCAGGTCTCCTCCAAGATCGATTCGCGCACCATCCTGGACGGCAACGGAGCCGAGTCGCTCCTGGGGGCGGGGGACATGCTCTTCCTTCCTCCCGGCACCTCCAAGATGCTCCGCTCCCACGGCGCCTTCGTCTCCGACACCGAGGTGGGGCGCGTGGTGGAGTTCCTGAAGAAACAGGGGAAGCCGGTGTACGAGAAGTCGATCCTGGAGATGAAGGCCGGCGACGACAAGGGGAGCGACGCCGAAGAAGAGCAGTTGGACGAGCGCTACGACGACGCCCTGGCCCTGGTGGCCGAGGCGCGCCAGGCCTCGATCTCCATGATCCAAAGGCGCCTGCGGATCGGCTACAACCGCGCGGCGCGCATCATCGAGAGGATGGAGCAGGAAGGGGTGGTGGGCCCCTCCGACGGCACCAGCAAGCCGAGAGAGGTTTTCGTCAATAAGATCTAGTCAGAGGCTCGATCGGTCGGATCAGTCGGATCGGTCCGATCAGATCGCATTTTAGGAGGTTGCATGAACGACGGCAGCAGGTTGACTCTGGCGCATTTCGCCGTGACCATCATCGGCAAGGACCGGCCGGGCATCGTGGCGGACACATCGGAGGTGCTTTACGCGCTGGGGTGCAACGTGGAGGACTCCAGCTGCACCATGCTGGGCGGGGAGTTCGCCATGATCCTGATCGTCTCCCACGGTAAGCCCTTTTCCAAGAAGAGGCTGGAGGCGGAGTTCGCCGCCAAAAACTCGGGCAACGGGCTTTCCGCCTTCATCCGCACGTTGAAGGACGACGAGGTCCTCTACCGGGAACCGGCGGGCGAGCTGTGCCTGGTCTCGGTCTACGGCTCGGACAAGCCGGGGATCGTCTACCGCATCACCCGCGAGCTCGCCGACCGCGGCGTGAACATCACCGACCTCAACACCAAGCTGATCGGCTCGGAGACGGAGCCGGTGTACGTGCTGATGCTGGAGGCGGCCCTTCCCCAGGGGATGTCGGCCGACGACGCCTCGCAGCTGCTGGAAAACCTGAAAAAGGAGTTGAGCGTGGAGATCTCGGTGCGTCTCATCACGCCGGTCTCGCTCTGATATGGCCGCTAAGACTATCGTCATTTACCCCGCCCCCATCCTGAAGACCCCCTGCGCGCCGGTCGAAGATTTCGACGCCGGCATCCTGGAAGTGATCGAGGATCTGGTGGACAGCATGCGCGCCGGCCCCGGCTCGGTCGGGGTCGCCGCGCCCCAGATCGGCGTCTCGCTCAGGGCCTGCGTGGTCGACGTCTCCAAGAACCGGCTCGGCAAGGACAACAACCACGGCCTGTTGCTGATGGTGAACCCCGAGATCCTGGCTAAAAGCGGCTCCGCGGTGATGCGCGAGGGGTGCATGAGCGTGCCGGATTACACCGGCGACGTGGAGCGCGCCACGGAGGTGACCCTGCGCTACCGGGAGCCGGACGGCGCGACGCGGGAGTTCACCGCCACCGGTTTCGAGGCCGTCGCCATCCAGCACGAGATCGACCATCTGGACGGCATGCTGTTCCTGGATCGGATCGGCTCGCTGAAAACGGGGTTGTTTAGAAGGAAGAACTACAAATAAAAAAAGGGGCGCCTCTCGGCGCCCCTTTACACTTCACTTCACTACCTTGACGCTCTTGATCACCACCGGCGTCATCGGCACGTCGCCCATGCCGCCCTGCATCCCGGTCGGCGTGGCGGCTATCTTGTCCACCACCTCCATCCCCGAGATCACCTTGCCGAACACGGCGTAACCGTACGCGCCGGGTCCCCCCTCCCGATGGTTCAGGAATTCGTTGTCGGCTACGTTGATGAAGAACTGCGCGGTGGCGGAATCGACCACGTTGGTGCGCGCCATGGCGAGGGTGCCACGCTGGTTCTTCAGCCCGTTGGCGGCCTCGTTTTTGATCGGAGCCTTGGTCGGCTTCTGGCTCAGGTCGGCGGTGAAGCCGCCCCCCTGGATCATGAAGCCGGGAATGACCCGATGGAAGACGGTCCCGTTGAAAAAGCCGCTCTTCGCGTAGTCAAGGAAGTTCTTCACCGAGATGGGTGCCTCTTTCTGGAACAGCTCGACCTTCACGTTCCCCATGCTCGTCTCCAGGACCAGCGTCGGGTTGGCCGCGGCCGCGAAAGCGCTCCCGGCGAGGCAGAGCCCTACAAGCAGCAGGCAGGCTAATTTCTTAAACATTGTCGTCATCCTCCTTGTCGTTTGATTGTCTTCGTGAACGTTTATAAGCCAATAGCGCCGCCGGGTCAACCCCTCAGCGCCTCCGCGCGCCAAACCGGGCAACAAAAGGTTGACAGATTAAACGACACAGTGGAAAATGTTCGGCTATTGAATCCCCTTCGGAGGTGTGCCCAACTTGCAGATACAATTCGGTACCGATGGCTGGCGCGGCGTGATCGCCGATACTTTCACCTTTGACAACCTCTCGCTGGTGGCTCAGGCGACCATGGATTACCTGCATAAGGAGGGACTGGCGGCCAAGGGACTGGTGATCGGCTACGACCGGCGCTTCCTCTCCCGCGAATTCGCCGAGCGGGTCGCCGGCATCGCCGCCGGAAACGGCATCAAGTCCTGGCTCTCCGAGGGGTACGCGCCGACGCCCGCCGTTTCCTGGGCGGTGCACGAACGCTGCGCCGGCGCCGGGGTGATGATCACCGCCAGCCACAACCCCCCCCGATACAACGGCTTCAAGGTGAAGGAGGCCTTCGGCGGTTCGGCCAGGCCCTCGACCACCAAGATCCTGGAGCGCATGGTCGCCGAGAACATGGCCGCCTCCCGTCCGGTGCTCGCCATGCCGCTGACCGAGGCCCTGGAGTCGGGACTGGTGCAGCTCTTCGACGCCTCCACCCCCTACCTCGCCCAGTTGGGCCGCTACGTCGATCTGGAGCTGATCCGCTCGGCCGGCATCAAGGCGGTGGTGGACCCGATGTTCGGCGCCGGCTGCGGATTCCTGCCGCAGTTGATCCCGGGCATCACCGAGATCCACGGCACCGAGAACCCGTCTTTCGGCGGCCGTCCGCCGGAACCGATCGCCGAGCACCTGGGCGAGCTCTCCGGCCTGGTGGCCGGCGGCGAGTTCCAGGTGGGCCTCGCGCTGGACGGGGACGCGGACCGCATCGGCGCCATCGACGAGCGTGGCGAGTTCTTCTCGTCGCACCGGATCTTCACGGTGCTCTTGCGCCACCTCTACGAAAGGAAAGGGGTGCGCGGCGGCGTAGTCAAGACGGTTTCCACCACCCGCATGATCGATCTCCTGGCGGAGAAGTTCGGGCTGGAACTCTACGAGACCCCGATCGGCTTCAAGCACATCTGCGAGACCATGCTGGAGCACGACATCCTGATGGGGGGCGAGGAGTCCGGCGGCCTGGGCGTGAAGGGGCATATCCCGGAGCGCGACGGCATCCTGATGGCGCTCCTTTTGCTGGAGGCGATGGCCATGAGCGGCAAGGGGCTGTGGGCGCTGTTGGAGGAGACCATGGACGAGATCGGTCATTTCCATTACGCCCGCATCGACCTGCAGATCGAGAACGACGCCAAGAAACAGCTCATGGAGCGGCTTTCCGCCGGCGGCATCGCCAGCATCGCCGGCTTCGAGGTGGCGCAGCACAACTTCAGCGACGGTTTCAAATACATTTTCGCGGACGGCTCCTGGCTGCTGATCCGCCCCTCCGGGACCGAGCCGGTGCTGAGGCTGTACAGCGAGGCGGGAGACCCGGCCCGGGTGGCGCTGCTCTTGGAGGCTGCGCGCGGCATCGCCGGGGTGTGACAATGAAGGTGGCTCCGCGGCCTCGATCTGCCTGCTTGAATTGGCGCGGCGCTTCTGTTATGAATATGACTCACCTTAAATTCCAGCACCGCTCAAGGAGAGATCCATGGCGAGTCCTCAGTTGGTTATGTACGACGAGGAATTCAAACAGATAAACGCCGTTATCGACAGGCTGCTCAGGGAGGCCAACTCCAAGGTGATCTTCCTGGTGGACAAGAACGGCCAGTTGATCACCGGTTGCGGCGAGACGGAGCGCTTCGACACCACCTCGCTCGCCTCCCTGACCGCCGGCAACATCGCGGCCACCGGCGGTCTGGCGAAACTGATCGGCGAGAAGGAATTCTCCATCCTGTTCCACGAGGGGGAGAAGGACAACCTGCATATCTCCATCGTCGCAGGACGGGTGATCCTGGTGGTGTTGTTCGACAGTCGGTCGTCGCTGGGGCTGGTGCGGCTTCGGGTGAAGAAGGCTTCCGAGGAGTTGGCCGGCATCTTCGGCAGGCTTTTGCAAAAAAGCGAAGAAAAAGAGAAGAGCGGCGAGAGCGAATTCCCCTTCGCCGAGATCACCGACGACGACATCGACAACCTGTTCAGCTGAAAATCATGAGGTGATCTCGGATGTCCTTCATCAACTACGCTTCCCGGGAAATCAACTGCAAGATCGTCTACTACGGCCCGGGGCTGTGCGGCAAGACGACCAACCTGCAGTTCGTCTACCAGAAAACCGCCCCGGAAGCGAAGGGGAAGATGATCAGCCTGGCCACGGAAACCGAGCGCACCCTGTTCTTCGATTTCCTGCCGCTGGCGCTGGGCGAGATCCGCGGCTTCAAGACGCGCTTCCATCTCTACACGGTGCCGGGGCAGGTCTTCTACGACGCCTCCCGCAAACTGATCCTGAAAGGGGTGGACGGCGTGGTTTTCGTCGCCGATTCCCAGGAGGAGCGGATGGACGCCAACCTGGAGAGCGCCGACAACCTGCGCATCAACCTGACCGAGCAGGGATACGACCTGGACAAGCTCCCCTACGTGATCCAGTACAACAAGCGCGATCTCCCCGGCATCGTCAGCGTCGAGGAACTCCGGCGCGAGTTGAACCCCACCAAGGTCCCTGATTTCGAGGCCTGCGCCGCCACCGGCGACGGCGTCTTCGAGACGCTCAAGGCCATCGCCAAGCTGATCCTGTTCGACCTGAAGAAGGGGCGCTAGCGCCCGGTCGGCTCGAACCGGACTATCCGCCAACTGGCTGAATCTAGCAGGTCGCGTTGAACGGCTTCATCGTGATACGCGACATTGTCGACGGTGGCGTGATCGCGATGTCGCGTTTCGTGCCTCAACGCGACCTACGGGACTAGCCATTCTCCTCTGGTGGAGGTTTCCGCTCGCCGCTCTTCTCTCCCTGTAGCTGCTCCCAAAGCGCCTTGGCCGCGCTCTCGGTCATCCCCTGCGTAGAGCGCAGCTCCTCCAGCGTCGCCTCCCGTATCCCCTTCAGACTTCCGAACCGCGTCAGCAGCGCCTTTTTCCTGGCGGCGCCGATCCCCGGCGCCAGGTCGAGCTTGGAGGCGGTCAGCGTCTTGCTGCGCACCGTCTTGTGGTAGCCGATGGCGAAGCGGTGGGCCTCGTCGCGGATGCGCACCAACAGCAGCAGGGGCGCCGAACTCTGCCTGAGCGAAATCGGGTTCTTGCGCCCGGGGCGGAAGACGCGCTCGTCGCTGCGCCTGATCTCCTCGCTTTGCATCTCGCTGGCCACCCGGCTCTTGGCGAGCCCCGCCGCCTCGACCCCGTCGACGCCCAATTCCGCGAGCACGCCGCTCAACACCCCCAGCTGTCCAAGCCCTCCGTCCACCACGATCAGGTCCGGCCGCTCCTCCTCGCTGTCCGGCCGGAAGCGGCGCGAAAGCACCTCGCGCATCATGGCGAAGTCGTCGGCCTGCAGCACCCCCTTGATCCGATAACGCCGGTAGAGCGAGCGCTCGGCCTTGCCGTCGACGAAGACCACCCGGCTCCCCACCGCCATCTCCCCCTGGATGTTGGAGATGTCGTAGCACTCGATGCGTTTGGGCGGCCGAGGGAGGTTCAACTTTTCGGCCAACTCGCCCAGCAGGCTCGCGCACGAGCTTTCCCTGGCGAGCCGCTCCTCCACCGCGCTTTTGGCGTTCTTCTCGGCAAGCTTGACAATCTCCAGCTTGGGGCCGCGCTGCGGGGAGCTGATGGTCACCTTTTCCCCTGATTTCTCGGAGAGGAGTTCCTCCAGCGCCGCCGGCTCCGCTATCGGCACCTGGGTAAGGATCTGCGGCGGGATCGGCGCGTCCAGGTCGTAGTATTCGTTCAGGAAGGAGGCCAGCCCCTCCTCGGTCTCCATCTCCCAGGCGAACAGGAAGCTGCGGCCGCCGGTGAGGGTGCCGCCGCGGATATGGAGCAGGGCGATCTGCATCTGATCCCCCTCCCGATGCAGGCCGAAGACGTCGCAGTCGCCGCCGCGCGCCACCATCTTCTGCCGCTCCACCGTGACCTCGATGGCGCGCAGCAGGTCGCGGTAGCGGGCCGCGTCCTCGTAGCGCAGATCCTGCGAGGCGAGGTTCATCCGGCTGCGGTAGAGCCTGGCGATCTCGGTGTTTTTACCCTCCAGAAAGAGCGCCGCGCCCTCGGCGAGCGCCGCGTAATCGGCGGCCGTGATCAGGCCGCAGCAGGGGGCGGAGCATTGCTTGATCTGGTAATAGAGGCAGGGGCGCTTGCGGCTCATGCAGGTCGCCAGCGGGTAGTGGCGCAGCGGGAAGATCTTGTAGAGCTGCTTCAGCACCTCCTTGGCGGAGGTGGCCGACGAGTAGGGGCCGAAGTAGCGCGCGCCGTCGGCGGGAACCTTGCGCACGATGGAGAGGCGCGGGAACGGCTCCTTCATGTCCATGCGCAGCGAGAAGTAGGTTTTGTCGTCGCGCAGGTTGATGTTGTATTTGGGGTGGTGCTGCTTGATCAGCGTGTTTTCGAGGATCAGCGCCTCTTTTTCGGTGTCGGTGACGATGTACTCCACCGAGGCGACCAGTTGCACCATGAAGCGGATGTGGATGCGGGTGTCGCCGGTGCCGGCCACGTAGTTGCGCACCCGTTTCTTGAGGTTGCGCGCCTTGCCGACGTAGATAATGGCGCCGTCGGTCGCCTTCATCAGGTAGATGCCGGGAGCGGAAGGGAAGTTGTCGACCATCGAGAGGGTAATCATGGGCGGTAGTATAGACGGAAGCGAAAAATAAGGGAAGGGGCAGAGGGGAGGGGACTAGCTCCTCCCCCCAGCGGGGGGAGGTTGGGAGGGGGGAGGCTTACCGCTTACCGCTCTTCCCTTTGGAAAAGTAGGATTTCGCTGCGCTCGGCTTGGAAGGGGCGGTAGTCGTTGCAGCAGGTTTTTCCGCCGATTTTTTGGCTGCGGCCGGTTTGGAGGACGCCTGCTTACCCACTGTCGGTTTGTCTGTTGCCGGCTTGCCAGCAGCCTTGGCTGCGGCTTTAGCCGCTGCCGGTTTGGCTGCGGCTTTGGATGCGGCAGGTTTGGCAGCGCCTTTGGCGGCCGCCGGCTTGGCCGATGCCGGTTTGCCGCCGGACGCCGCCCGCGCCGGGGTCTCGCCCCCCTTGGCCGCGACGCCCGCCTTCCCTTTGTAGCCGCCAGCCGCCGTCTTTTGCTTCTGCGGATTGGCCAGGGAAACGGTGATTCTGCGGTCGATCAGCATGGCGCCGTCGAGGGAGTCGATGGCGTCTTTGGCTTCGGCCTCGGTGGACATCCTCACGTAGCCGCAACCCTTGAACTCTCCGGTTTTCAGGTCGACTATCAGGTGAATGGAGGTGACGGTCCCGGACACGGAAAACAGTTTCTCCAGGTCGTATTCGGTCGCATCGTATGAAAGGCTGCCGACGTACAGCTCTTTAAGGTTTTTGCTCATTGCTCGCTTCTCCCCGGCTGGTTTCTTCTCTCGATATTTAATCGCACGCGTGATCGGCACACACTCTAGCACAAGGGGGCGCCGGCCGGCAAAGGTTTACGGTAGCGGACGGCACTTTGTCGGAGTGAGGTTGCAGCCTCGCCCCTCCTCATGGTCGTCAGTTTGAATTTTATCTGCTGCCGCCGCGCTCGGTGAGGATCGCTG
>CAIYDQ010000213.1 GCA_903925075.1 uncultured Geobacter sp. | reverse complement strand
CGCTTCCCGGAGGCGGCGGTGTGATTGTTCCCGAGAATGCAGGCCACTCGTACCATTTTTACGAAGCTTCCATGGCGACGCTGGCGTCGTTGTTGTCGAGCACTGCCGCACGCCCGGTTCAGGATAAGACGGGTCTGACGGGGAAGTATGACTTTGTGCTACAGAAACCCGATCAGGTGGCCATGCCGTCTGCGGGGCCGCAGGAAGCGACCGAGCCTGCACCTACGGTCTTCTCGGTTGTGGAGGCCCTTGGATTGAAGCTGGAGTCGACGAAGGGATCGACGGAGACGCTGGTGATTGACCACGTCGAGAAGCCTTCTCCGAATTAGGCTGGAACTTCCCGCAAAACGGGTTTTCAGCAAGTTCGAACTCCCTTACACGCCTCCGGCGCGGATGATCCTTTTGAACTCTCGCTCGGCAATCAATCAAGTGGCGACATAGTGTTGTGCCGGGTGGCGGCATATCTTTGCAGAGGGTGGCGGCATATCGTTGTATCGGCTGGCGGAATTGATTGTATCCAGCACAAAGGGGCGCGCCAGACATGATCTCTTTATATGGTGGAGATCAGAAAAAAACGAACTGAATCTCGCCGTTCATATCAACTCTCTTTATTCCTGGAGGCATGTTCCGACTGAGCCAATCGAGGCGCCGCTGTCCCCACTCGTCTGCTTCCTCATCGGAAGGAGCCTCGCCGGAAAACAGTTCCCATCCGTCGTTGATCTCGCACTGGAGTTCAACAGTCTTCGCGGTCATAGACAGGCTGATCTGTCTGGGTCGAATAACCCATTCAACCCACTTCTCTCTGTTATCGGCTGGACCTTCGCTGAAGCTCCCTGTTTCCCGATCCCACACCTGACCTGCTGCAATTCGCAACTGCTTCTCTGTCCATTGCTTACTCATTGGCATTCACCTTCTCAATGTGGATTGGATCGAGGCTTACGCCGCGAGCTTATAGGGCTCGACGGCGTAAGCGGTCTCATCTTCCTTAATTATCGGCGCCTTACCATGCAAGAACAACGCTGGTGTCTCAGCGTTTATCCGGTCAACGCCGGCATGGATGTTAGGCTGCGAGTTTGTAGGGCTCGGCGGTCTCGATCTTCTTGTCTTCCGCCACTTCCGGCGTTTTGATCGCAGTCAGGATCTCTCCGGCTGCTTTCTGAATGAGGTTGAGGCTGGCCATAAGCAAGTCTGCATCGCCGTTGTAGATCTGGATGTAGTTAGTTGCTGCTCCGTTGGTGGCAAGTCCGAGAGAAGAGCAGACCACGAAAGCGACTGCCTCCGCTTCGGTCTCACGGACGACGACGCTTGTTTCTTTGCGGCGGTCGCCACGGTGCAAGAGTTCATGTCCCAGCTCATGGCAGAGGACGGAGAAGGTTTCTGCCTCCGGCATTCCTCTCTTGAGAGTGATCTTACCCCCGTGGGAAAGGCCATCAGCCCGCATGTCGTCGGCATATTCGAGCGTGATGCCAGAAGACTCAACGTGCTTGACGAGACGATCAAAGTGAACGGAAACGTCGCCTTCGACCTGGCTGGATCTGAGGTCGGGCAATTCGTCCCCCTCGGTCTGCTCCTGAGCAAAGACGTAGACAGGTCTGAAGTACATGTGACTGGTGGTCTTGTCGTCGCCAAGGAGGGCGATACCGTCCTCGTCCTTCCTCTTCTTGCTCATTGCGGGAGCCATAATCATAATCCCGCTCTCGCCTTTACGGACGTTTCGACCAAGGGCTTTCCAAGCCTGAAATCCCGCTACGCGTGTGGCGTCCGGCCTCTGGCAGATGATCATCATGGTGTTTGAGAAACTGTAGCTGTGAAAGATGCTCATTGCCTTGATGTAGCGGGTTAACTCCTCGCTCTTACCAGCCTTGAGCGATGCAATGAGCTGGTCTGTCGCAGCGGAGACCGCTTCCGCAATGGCGGGTTTCTTGTCGGTGGTCATAGTGATCCTCAGCTTTGGTGAATTCAGAACTGGCGGGGCCGTCACCCCCCCGGCACAATCGACGGGGCGCGCATCGCGCATTACGTGGTTGTCAGACCTTCAGAAACTTAGCCAACGTCTCTTTGGCATCGCGCAGGTGTTCGACAGGAAACTTCTTCTTGCCGATGAGCGATAGCCAGAGGCCCATGAAGCCGCCTGGGTGCTTTGTAAGGCCAGTATGGGCATTGGCGTGGGTAAATTCGCTTTCGAAGAAAGAGGCTTCCCATCGAGATAACGATTTCACTGACGCTTCACGCGGGGCCTTTGTGCTTCCGAGACAGACGCTACCATTGTCACTGACGTTCCAGTACGGAGCGACGTACATCGGGGTATCCGGCGT
>CAIYDQ010000212.1 GCA_903925075.1 uncultured Geobacter sp. | reverse complement strand
GAGCATCACTTTCCTTTTGGGCTCGTCTAGATGTTCGAGTCCGAGTAGTTCAAATATGTCTTTCGAGATCACGTCTTGAGCTTCTTTTTTTGTAAAATGACTCCAGCTCATAGCTTCCCTCCTCTAGTTCGTTATTTACTTATATTTTATTAGATATTTGAAAACTATGCAACTTTATTTGTTGTTTATACTAAAGTAGGGCTACGCACAGATGCGCAGCCCTACTCGGCTTCATGGTCTTTTCCCTCCTCGTTTGTTCCTGGCCTCTACTACCAGGGTGTGGTGTATGGCGTCGCACCGGACGCCTGCTGAGCCTTGGCCCAGGTGCTGGCACGCTTGCCAGCCTTCTTCGTGTCTTCGGTCGCCTCCGCTTTGCGGGCGTCGGTCAGAGTCTCAGCAACCTTGGTCTTGGCTTCCGCCTCGACCGTGGCCTTGGTCTCCTTGGCTTTCGCCTCGGCGACGCCAACGACTCGGTCTGCTTTGGCTTTGGCCTTCTTGGCCTTGGCCTCTGCGACCCCGACTGACGTCTTTGACGCCCACTCGGCTTGGGCGACCGGAGTCAGGCTCTGCGCCGTTGTGACGGCGGAAAGCTGGGTTGCGGTGATCTCGCCAACGGTCGGCGTGACCGTCACGCGAGCTGTATTGCCACGCACCCGCAAGTCAACCTTGTCGCCAGGGTTGCGTGCCGCCGCTGTGGCTAGCTCTTCAATGACAGCCGGGTTGGCTCTGGTTGACTGTCCCCAGAACCATGCGATCACGATCAGTCCGACCACCACTGCCGCGAAGAACGCTATCATCCATCCCATGCTTAGGCCTCCAGTGGCGGTTGTCCCCGCCGGGTTCGTGGTTTTGTCCTGCTTCTTGTCCAGCTTCGCGTCTATGTTCTGCTCTAGCAGTGAATCTCGATCGCGAGCATAACCTTCGCTCGCGACCTTGTCCTTGGCATTCCAGACTTCACGGGCACCTTTGCCACCGAGACCGTCACCGGGAGTGATGGTCTGGTGGTTGATAACGAAAGTGCGACCTGGCGCGCCAGGCTGCCCTTGCGGCCCCTGGGTACCGGGCTTGCCGTTGCAACCTGGATTTCCAGGCGCTCCGGCAGTTCCGGCAGGGCCACCAGGCCCCTGAGGTCCGGGAGGACCCGGCTGGGGTGCGGGGGCTGCAGCGGGGGTGGACGTTGGGGGCGGAGTAAGTGACTTGGGTGCCGGAAGTGTGTTCCGGTGATCCCCAAGATTCACTTCTCCGCATTGTGCGAACGACATACTGGCCGCGATGGCTAGCATTGCGAACATAATCAGTGACCGCATGTGCGGCCTCCTTCCATTCTCTGGGATTGAGACCGCGATACCGCGGTTGACTAACTAATTCTCCCGAGAAGGCTGTGGGTAAAAGCGCCGTTTTTCTGACTCGCTGACTGGCTGTTTAGCTGTCTAGCTTAATTCTGGCGTTTTACCTTCAACCTTCTCGGGAGTAGTATGTAGTTGTTAATGTGCAAATTCGTAGCCGTATAGGTCAATAGACGCAGCTAATGACCACCCATTCGACTCTCCGCCTGTGGCGGATCGCTCAGGGTTTTACCCGCCGATTGACGATCCTTCGACAGGCTCAGGATGTTAGCCTTCGGCTAACAAAATACGGTTAAGTGCTGCTTCAAGGAGGAGGGGAACCTTGAAACAGCGCTTAACCGTACTACTTGTGATCCCTCTCTAAAGTACTGACTGTATGATGGCGTAATACTATGATGTACTTCATG
>CAIYDQ010000211.1 GCA_903925075.1 uncultured Geobacter sp. | reverse complement strand
CCCATGGGTATCCGCTTTTTGTCGCTAAAAGCCGTCACCTCGCTGCCGGCTGATTTAGTCCGAGCAAGCGAAAGCGCCCTTTTAAGAGCTGCGGTTCTAATCCCGGTTGCTATTCATCTGAAATTCAGTGCAGAAATTTTAACCTGGATCTGAACGGCAAACATGGCCAGGCAAGATTCTTTAGTGCAGTTAGCGATGAAGGGTTGGTCAATGCCGACTGTCGGGACCTGAATCGATGTCGGAGTTTTGCAATCGGGGCATTTTACTTCTACCCTGATTAAGTTGTGGTCTGCCATGGCCTGCCCTCCATTTCATTTCCTCGCCAAACAACAAATAATACGCTTCGCAGGCTCTCCCTTGAACTTAAAAAACCCGCTGGGCCTTACCGGGTGGGCGGGTTTTAAGTCGGGCCGGTGAGACCAGTGCTACTGGCGGGTTCTCAGTCCCGGATGAAGCGCCGCCGACTATAACGGAAGCGGCAACTCAGGTCAAGACTGAAAGCGAACTATTTTAATGCTGAAAAAAACGTTGACACCAATCTGCCTCTCTGCTATAAACAGGACTCCTTTGATGGGGCTGTAGCTCAGTTGGGAGAGCGCTTGAATGGCATTCAAGAGGTCCGCGGTTCGATCCCGCGTAGCTCCACCATCTTAAAAAGAACAGGCACTTGGCGAATCTAGCCAAGTGCCTTTTTTTTCGCCTTCGTTTCGCCCTTGTGTCGCCGCGCCCGCTGATCGTCCCCAAAAAGCAGCTTCAGAAACACCCGGTAATCACAAGCAAGCGCGACCGCCAACCTCCTGGCCGTTTCCATCCAACCACGCCCTAATACCCGGTCATCTCGACGTATCCGGAACCGCCGACGCCGCCCGCCCTTCCCCGCACCGCGACCGCTCCCTCCCAATAACGAAAGCTCGCCGCCAGTTCCTGGTCTGCCAGCCGCGGCGTCAATTCCAGATCGATGCCGTGCGCAGGTATGCGCATGCGCCACACCGAAGGGTAACGCACGCCGCTCGCCGGGCTCGTCCACCAGCCGATCGCCTCCAGTTGCACCTGGTCGGGCCGCAACTGCCGGCTGGCGCCGTCCGCCGTCACCAGGGTGCCGGCGGAATGAGGATCGGCGCTGCCGTCACGCCGCCTGAGCCGGTAGAACATGAGGTCGCGTCCGTCGTCCAACTGCAGGGCGAACCAGTCCCACCCCGCCTGCTCCTCTTCCAGCGCGCTGGTGCTCCATTCCCGATCCAGCCAGGATAGACCGCTGACGCGGTAGCTCTCTTGGCCGACCCGGATCGTGCCGGAGGTCGCCATGCGGGGCATGCTGTAGTAGTAGGAGGCGTTGCCGGGGCGCCCTCCCTTGCGGCTGAGCCCCCCTTCCCCGTTCAAAATCTCGCGGGTCAGGCTGCGCAGGTCGAGTTCGATGGCCATGCCCGCCTCGGGGTCGGCGGCGGAAAGCTTCATGCTCCAGGGACGCTCGGCGCTCTCCAACGCCGACCAATCTTCCAGCCGCACGGCAAGCGGCGTCCCTCCCGCGCCCGCCAGCCCCAAGGCGGCGCGGCTGAAGCGCTCGGCGTACCTGAAGCGCTTTCCCGCCACGTCGGTGACCGCGAAATGCGCCATGAAGATCTCGTTGCTTCCCCAACGCGAGCCTCTCACCGGTGCCTGCGGCGCCAGCGCCACCCGGAACAAAGTGAGCTGGTAGCCGAAGCGGCGCCCTTGCCCGTCGGTCAGGTTCCCCGTGAAGTACCACCACTCGCTGCGAAAACCGGCATGCGGGCCGTGATCCCGCGGAAAAACGAAGCGGCGCGGCGCGACGGCCCGGGCAAATCCCGCGGCCGGGGCGCCGGCCAAGATCCGATTGACGCCGAGCGCCTCCCTCTTCTCAGGCGCCTTTTGCCGGCCGACGCTCCAGTAGGCCAGCGACAGCAGACCGATCAGGGCTGCCGCGATGAAAATAGCCGTCAGGCGGCGCATAGGCTACCCCTCCTCTTTGAGAGCCAGGGCGGTGGAGGAACGCGCCATCAGCAGCGAGGGATAGACGCCGGCCAGGAGCGCCGCGCACAGCGACAACAGCAGCGCCTGCAACAGGTAGGCCGGCTCGATCGAGAGCTGCATGGTCCAGCCGAAGGAGCGCAGGTTCACCACGTAGACGAGCACCAAAGCCTCCGCGATGCCCAGCGGGATCGACAACAGTCCGGCGATCAGGCCGATCAGCGCCGTTTCCCCGCAGACCACCCCCCAGACCTGGCGCGGGGTAAGCCCCACCGCGCGCAGCACCGCCAACTCCCGGGCGCGCTCCACCTGCATCGCCATCAGCGCCGACAAAATGCCGACAAAGGCGACCACCATGGTCACGATGCGCAGCACCCCGGTGATCTGGAAGGTCCGATCGAAGACGGTCATGGTGGCGCTTCTCAGTTCGCGGTTGGAGATGATGGAGATCCTGCTCTCCCCTCCCCTTTTGCGGATCTGGTCGGCAAGCTCGCCGCTCGTCACCCCCTCTCGGGCGTAGAAGGAGATGCCGTCGACCTCCCGGTCCTGGAAGTTTCGCAGGTAGGCGACGCGGCTCATCAGCACGATGCCGCTATCGGAGCCGTAGTCGAAGATGACGCCCGAAACCGGGAAGGAGCGCTCGCCGCGGTCGGTGCGCAGCGTCACCCGGTCTCCCCGATGCAGGTGGTGGCGGTAGCTGTAGGGCTCGGAGAGCAGCACCGAATCGCCGCGGCTGAAACTCTCCCAGGCGTCGCGGGCCGATCCCTCTTTGAAGGGATAGCGCAAAAAAGCGTCCTTGGGGACGGCCAGCGAGAAGATCTCCGTCCCCCCCTGCGCCCCCTCGATGCTGACCCGGCGCGACAGGCTGAAACTTTCGGCGCCGGGGAGGGAGGTCAGCCGCTGCAACAGAGCGGGGTCGAGCGGCGGCCGATAGCGCCCGCCGCCGCTGTCGGAGCTGCGCAGATAGACGTCGGCCTGCAGCCAATTCGCCAGCCAACTCTGCACGGTCAGCCGAAAACCTCCGACCATGATGCCGACTCCGATCCCGGCCGAAAGCGCCACCACCATGGCTGCCGTCGCCACTCCGGTCCTGGAGAGCGAGACCACCACCCCGCGCGCCGCCATTTTGCCGATCACCCCGAAGAGGGCCGCCATGACCGGACGCAGCGCGCCGGCTGCCAACACCACGATGGCGGGGATCTCCAGCGTGTAGCCGATAATGACGGCGAAGAGACCGGCGAAGCCGCCGACGATCCCTCCCCCCTCGAAAAGAAGCAGCGCGCCGCCGGCAAGCATGGTCAACAGGCCGATAAGCGCCAGGAGCGGCACGCTTTTCCTGCGGCGCGCCTCGATGGCCGAACGGGAGAGGACCGCCCGGGGCGGAGCGCCGGTCGCTTCCAGGGCGGCCGGGCAGGCGGCGGCCAGGGTGGCGGCGATCCCCAACAAGCCGGCCTTCAACAAAGCGCCGGGCAGAAGCGGCACCCGGCGCACCTCCAGGACGAAGTAGAGGTCGTTGATGGTGCGGGTGACCAGCCGGGTCAACTCGGCGCCCAGCAAAGTCCCGCAGACCAGACCGATAACGGTGCCGGCCACGCCGATAATCAGGGCCTCGCCCAGAATCATGGCGAAGATTTGCCGTCGGCTCACGCCCAGGGCCCGCAGCATGCCGATCAAGCGGCGCCGGCGCACCACGGAAAAGGTCATGGTGTTGTAGATCAGGAACATGCCGACCACCAGGGCCAGCAGGCTCAACGCCGTGAGGTTGAGCCTGAAGGCCCGGGTCATGCGATCGAGCGCGCCCGCCCTGGAGCCGGCCGGGATGATGGCGGCTCCGGCCGGCAGCGCCGAGCGGATTTCGGCAAGCAGGCGCTCGCCGGCGCTCCCCTCCGGCAGCACCAGGTCGATGCGCGAGAGTCGGCCGCTCCACCCGAGAATTTCCTGGGCGGTGGCGATGTCGGTCACCAGCAGCGAGGCGAGCCCGAGCCGGGACAGTTCGTCCGGAGCTTCCAAAAGACCCACCAGGGTCAACTTGCGGCTCAAGCCGCCGGCCTCAACTGAGAAGCTGTCTCCCCGCTGCAAGCCGAGTTCACGGGCGGTCTGCCGCAGCATCAAGGCGGTGCCGGGCCTGCCCACCAATGCAGCCAGCACGGCCGAGTCGGCGAATTGCGAGCTGAAAGAGCGGATCGGCGGTTCCGCGAAGGGATCGATGCCGATCACCTGCAAGGAAGCGGCGCCCGCGGCGTTTTTGAGCAGCAGGTTGCCGGTGACCACGGGCGCCGAGCCTCGAAAATGCCTCCCCACCCGAATGTCGGTGTAAATCCTCTCGGCAAGACCGGCAGGCCCTCCCACCACCTGGTGGGTAGCTCTGCCGGCCACGGTCTGCGCCGCGATCCGGAAGGCGCGCTGCGAGGCCTCGTTGGCGAGGTCCACGGCGTTCACCACCGCCACCCCGAGCGACACGCCGATCACCGCCAGCACCGTCAACCAGGGATGGCGCAGCGCGTTTCGCAAGCCGGCACGCCAAAGGATCATGGCTCGTTCCCCGAGGTGCGGGGGATCTCGCACAACCCGCCGTCCCTGATGGTCAGCACGCGGTCGGCGAGGCGCGCCACCTCGCTGCTGTGGGTCACCAGCACCATGGCCGTGCCGGTTGCGCGCAGCAACCGCTGAAAAAGATCCAGCACCAGCGTGCCGGTTTCGGCGTCGAGATTGCCGGTAGGCTCGTCGGCCAGGACCAGCTTGGGACGGTGGACCAGAGCGCGGGCCACCGCCACCCGCTGCTGCTCTCCGCCCGAGAGGCGGTCCGGAAAACTTGCCGCGCGCTCGGCCAGCCCCACCTGCTCCAGGAGATCGCGGGCCCTGCCGCGCAGCGCCGGGGTCAGCGCGCCGATCAGTTCCAAAGGAAGCAGCACGTTTTCCTCCACCGTCAGCGTCGGGATCAGATTGTAGAATTGGAAGACGAAGCCGATGTCGTTGCGTCGAAAGAGGGTCCGTTCCCGCTCGTTCAAGCGGTTGAGGGCGCTGGAGCCGACGATCACCTCCCCCGCGTCCGGCGCGTCGATGCCGCCGATCAGGTTCAACAAGGTTGACTTGCCGCAACCGCTGCGCCCCAAAAGGAACACCCATTCCCCTTGGCCCACGGTCAACGAGGCATCGCGCAAGACCACGCGCTCCCGGTCGCCTTCCCGAAAGCTCTTGCAAACCCCCTTCAATTCAACCAGCGGTGCGGGCATAAAAGGAATTCCTTTCAAAATCTCCCCTCACCCGGCAGGAAGGGTCGATGCATGAGGCGTGATTGAAAATCTTTCTATCTATTCAGCACGACCAACCGTACCCGTAGGATGCGGTGAACCTCGTGAACCGCATCATTCCCGAACCGTTGCGCTTCGTGCCTCACCACATCCCGCGAAGCGACGTGAACCCTCCCCAGCGGTGAAGGCCAGGAAGTGGAGAAGCTGATGCGATGAAGTCGCTGAAAATTTTGCAAGAAAACATGACCGTTACACGGTATCCTTCTCTACTGATTGCTTCGGCTGGCCCGTGCGTCGGCTTTAGCGCTTACCGCAGTATCGAACACCGCCGCCATCGACGTTTTGTCGCCAGGGAAACAACCGCGAGGCAGAAGCAACTTGAGGGGGGAAGATGTCAGGCAATCTCATGCTCGGCCCTAACTGCACGATGGATTTGATGAAGATGGTGCGCTCGTCCCTGGAGACCGTCCGCAACCTTTTGGCAGAAGGGACGCCGACCGAGGAAACCATCGACGAACTGCAGCAGTTGGAGCAACTGGAGCACTTGCTGTTGGACCAGGCGGCGAGGCTGGACGCCATCAACAGGGTGCTGGAGGAATTCAACTATTCCGTGGCGCATGAATTGTTCGCGCCGCTGCGAAGAATAAGCGGCTTTACCCGCGAGCTCAAAGCGCGCTCCGCGCGGGAGATGGGCCCCGACGGCATCGATTGTCTCAACAACATTCTGGACTCCACCCAGCAGATGAACGACCTGATCGACGCGCTCATGCAGCTCTCGCGGCTGTCCCACGTCGAGTTGCAACCGGTGGTCGTCGATTTGAGCGAGCTGGCCAAAGGCATCAGCAGAGAACTGACACTGAGCGCGCCGCTGCGGCGGGCGGTCTTCTCGATCGCGCCGAATTTATCGGCGGCCGGCGACGCCGCCATGTTGAAAACCGCGCTCGGCAAGATGTTTGAAAACGCCTGGAAATACACCGCCCGGGTCGAATCGGCCTTGATCGAATTCGGCGGCTTTGCGGCGAACTGCGGACAAGGTTTCTACCTGCGGGATAACGGCGTCGGCTTCGACATGGCGGAGTGCGGCAGACTGTTCCATCCCTTTCAACGCCTGCACGATCCCGAGATCTATCCGGGCAACGGCATCGGCCTGACCGCGGTGAAAAGAATCATCGATCGTCACGGCGGGTCCATCTGGGCCGAAGGCGCACGAGACCAAGGCGCCACCTTCTTTTTCACCCTCTAGCAATCGAGGGCTCGCACCAGGTTTGACTATCTACCCTCTTTTTTCTGCTGTGCGAGCTGATTACCGCGCTCGCGTCTCTTGGCGGACAAATACTCGTTTTTATCCGTCTCTCTTAGCTGTCGCGGGTACATGGCGGTCAGATCATACCAGCGATTGATCCTTTGTTCGAAGCGCCGGGCCTCCGGGTACTTGAGAGTGTCCATATACGTTTCCACCGCCAGATAGTATCGGACCGCGTTTCGCTCTATGGCCCCCCTTACCCCTGCGATGTACACCGGGGTTCCGTCCTTGCCGGCCACGACGCTAAAGCCCACCTTGTCGCGCGCCAAGGTGGCGAAGTAGCTCTTGATCGCCATGCGCGCTATCTTGCCGGTCCGGTAGGCATAGCTGAAATGGACAAAAGTTTTATCCGGGCCTAAAGGCACCGCTTCCAGCCTGATCCGGTGGTCTTTGGTGCTCAGCGGCCCTTCGTCGGCGCTGAGAGTCACCGCCATGTATGACGGCTGATGGGAAACGACGCGGAAGGTAAAGGCTAACGGGTAGGCATCGGCCGGGGGTTGATAATACTTGTGTCCGCTGTAGAGCGTTAATAGCGATTGATCCGCGGCTTGGCGGGAAGTGCAGGCCTTGATGTTAAGGTGCAAAGGCGTTATCTCGCACCAGCCGGCAGCAGACTGCAAGGCATCGCTGACGGCCGGGAAAGGGTGGTTGAAAACGCCGTACATCTCGACTCGCAGCGAATCTTCAACCTCGGCCGACTCCAGATAAATCGGCGCTCCAAACTGGTTTTTCTCCAGTTTGGCCTTCACCGTCGGATACTTGCCGATAAGCGCCGATTCTCCGGTCGCTTGGGCTTGAGCCGCCAGTCCGATGCCGCAATGCGCAATAACCGTTATCGAGAAAAGCAAGACGATGCATTGCCTGATAAGTTGCCGTTTCCTGCCGGTCAGCGCAAAAAAATGTCCAAGCCGATCATCTTTAACGGCAGAGCAAAGCTTAGTGCCACCCTTCTCCGCGATATCCTTCGCCATGGTACCGCTCATGGTGCCCCTCATGGTATCCACCGTGTCCCCGATGACCGCCGTCGTCATCCCAATAGGGGAAAATACATCCCGATAAAGTCAAGGCAGACACAACCAGCATGATTGCCGACGCAACAGTTGATTTCTTCATAGCCGCCCCCATTAATCCCGGCATCTCGATCGGCGAACGGTCAACGGCGTTCACGCGGCGGGTCGTGCCCACCAGCATTGACCACGCTCGTCCAATCCGCCCTTATTATATACTTTTTGTTTCATATATAGAAAGAGCCGAGTGGCGAAGGCCCATCTCTCCATCACTTCATTCAACCCGGTTCATCGGTAGGTCGCGTTGAGGCACGAAACGCGACGTTGCGGTGTTGACGCCGGGGGGCAGTGTCGCGTTTCAGGAAAGCACCGGGGACTGGCTCCGCGGAAGCGGTGCCTGTCCCCCTAGCCCGCTCTGTCCCCCTAGCCCGCTCAACGCAACCTGCAGCAGCCGAGCCGGGACCAACCCATTCAACCGGGCTCCGCCTCCGAGACGTTTTCCCCCCAGATGGTCATCAGGATCACGAATACGACCGGACCGAGAATGAGGCCGAGCAGTCCCATGGTGACCACGCCGCAGATCGCGCCCAAAACGATGGCGAGGACCGGGATGTCCCTGGCGGCTCCAATGGCAAGCGGACGGATGGCGTTATCGGCGAGGCCTACGAAGACTATGCACCAGAGCGCCAGCAACACGGCGGCGAGATAGTTGCCGTTGAGAGCGACCACGGCGGTGAGCGGAACCCAAACCACCCCGGTGCCGACCACCGGCACCAACGCGGCAATGGCCGTCAGGGCGCCGCAGAAAATGGGCGCCGGCACGTCGGCGAAATAGTAGCCGATGCCGGCCGTCAGGCCTTGCGCCGCACAGGTGAAGATCGTGCCGACGGTGACCGCCGTGGTGATGGAGCGAATCTCCGCCACGTAATGCTCAGCCATTTCACGATCGCTGACGAACCGGCGGATGAAACTTTGCACTACCCGCTCGCCGTCGCGATAAACGAAAAACAGGATAAAGAGCGCCACCGCCAGGGTGAAGAGGAGATCAAACAGATTTTTCGCCGCTTCCGTCGCCATATTGAGCAGGAAAGCGGAGCCGCCGGCGGCAATCTTTCCCCCGGTCCCTTTCAGATCGATGCCGTATCGCTGCGCCGTGGAGAGGATCTTGCCGACCAAGGGGATGTGGCTGAAGGTGTCCCCACCGGCGCTGGTCATCGACACCACCATTTGTTCGATCTGTTTATACCAGTCGGTGGCATTCAAAGAGGCGGTTATCACCAGGGCCGCCGTCGGCAGTATGAAGCAGACGGTGACGGCGAGGACCATTAATCCGGCCGCGCGCGCCGGTTTATGGGGAAAACGGCGGAGCAGACGGCTGTGATGGGGCATGGTCGCAATGCCGATGATCAGGGCCCAGGCGAAAGGTTTGGCGACAGGAGCGGCAAGCATGGCGAAGAGGACAATGGCGGCGGCGGTGACTAGGGCAGCCAACATGCCCAGGTAGGTTTTTTTGTCCATCTTGTTTCCTTTGTGGGTTCAGAACAAAGAGGTGGGCGCCACAGAAACGCAAAGCAACAAGTCCGAGAGCCTCAAAAGCGTCCTCACACGGAGGCACGGAGGCACAGAGGAAACCAGGATAAAAACTGAAAAACTCTTTTGGGTAAAACACAAATTCTTTTAGCCTTTCCCCATGCCTCTGTGCTTCCGTGTGAGAACGGTAGACTGGTTGGTGGCCCCGCTATTCGCTCGAGTCGTAGAATGCATAGTGAAAACCATTTAGCCGTTTTTGCAAGCGCTGAAATTTTCCTAAGCTGCCTGCACCGTTTTTTCCATGCCTCTTACGCTGTCGGCCAGCCTCCGCGTGACGCGCGAAAGCCGGCCGAAAGAGTCGGCATCAGCGAGGCGTCTCTATTCTGCGCTGTTCCGCAGGCGGCACCGGCTGTGTCCCCGGAGGCTGGACGGACCGCTCCTGTTGGAAGGGGGGAGTTTCATTGCGTTCGTTGCTCAAGACCGGCGGTTCTTCGATTACCTGCCAGTTTTTACCTACCGGGACGGCCAGAACCTTTCTTTGCGCCTCGTGATTGGCCTGCTCCGGCTGTTTGGCTTGGAACACGGTGAAGGCGCAGAGCAGGAAAAAAGCGGTGGAGAGTGTGAAGCGGGCAGTGTATTTCATTGCAAGACTCCTTGTAGTGTAGCTGCGACTTCGGTGCGGCTTGTTGGTCAACAGCATATCAAGATGCAGTAATAATTAATAGTTTTGTTTTGGCAGCCATAAAGCCATAAAAGCCGGCAGCGAGACCAGCGCCAGCAGCGCGGTCGCGCCCACGCCGTAGTTGGTGGCGGAGCCGATGGAGGCGAGCGCTCCGTAATCGGAAAAAGCCAGGGAGCCGAATCCGGCGATGGTGGTCAGAGCCGAGAGCAATACCGCGCGCCCCGCCTGGACGAACTGCTCGCGTCTCCCCCCCTCCCCGCTCGCCGTTATCCGATGCACCAGATGCAAACCGTAATCGCTCCCCATGCCGAGGATGGTCACCAGCACCAGCGAGTTCATGAAGTTCAGGCGCGTCCCGGTGAGCGCCATGATGCCGAGCATGGCTATCACGCCCCCCACCACGGGGTAGAAGGTGAAAAAGATGCCGTCAAGGGAGCGGAAATGGGCGCAGAGCAGGAAGAGCACGGCCGCCCCGCCGAGCGCAAATCCCCAGAGAAAGCTTCTCCTGACCGACTCCTGCAACTGCCGGCTCACCAGATCGGCGCCGGTGGCTCGCGCCGACGGATCGACCTCGGCCAACTGCTTCAGGAAAAGCCGACTATCGAACTCGGCGCCGCGGTAAGAGAGATAAAAAAGCAGATGCCAACCGCCGTCTCCCCTGACCAGATGACGCTCCACCACGGCGCGCAAAGGTGAAGCGGCCAAACGCGCGACGGCCTCATCGGCCGCGACCGGGCCTGCCGTCGCCAGGCCGTTCAACCCGGAAACGGCGGCGGTGAACGCGGAGGAGGCGAAGCCGTTTCGCTCCAAGGCGCGGCGAAGCTCGTCCCCCGGCCGATTGCAGCCAATCGCGGCCGCCAAGCGCGCCAGCACGGCCTGCTGCCCTCCCCGGCCGTTGATCACCTGACCGAGTGAGGAATAATCGACCAGTTGCTGCTGGAGCCGGTAGCTCTCGACCAGCGCTTCCACCTTGGCGCCACGGGAGAGCACCGCCTCAAGATGGTCTCCTTCGACCGCGACCAGCAGTTGTTTCGGCGACAGGCTCAGGTGTCGCTCCATCTTTTCCTGGGTCAAAAAGGCCTCGGAAAACCTCGGCTGCAGGTTTTTCAGCTCTCCCTCGAAGGAGATAAAGAAAGACGCCACCAGCAGCAGGAAGATGGCCGCCAGGGAGAAAAGCGCCGTTTTCACCGGAGCGCGGCGGGTGAAATCCCAGACCGCCGCCAGCCCGAAGCCGGGAAGGGGTCGGTAGACGGCGCCTGGAAAGCGCCGTTCGCTGAAGATCAACAGCGGCGGCAGGAAGAAAAAGGTCGCGTACATCGAGAAGATCACCCCCAGCCCCACCAAAAGGCCGAGTTCGGAAAGCGCCCGCACCTCGGAAACCGTCAGCGCTAGAAAGGGAACGGCCGTGGTGGCGGCGGCGGTGAAGATGCCGTGGCCGGTGTCGATCACGGCGCGCCGCAACGACTCCTCCACGCCCGCTCCCGCGGCGCGCTCGGCATAGAAACGGTCGTAGATGTGGATCGAGTAGTCGGTGCCAAGGCCGATGATCAGGGACATGAAGGCGAAAGAGATGATGTGGATCGAGCCGACGAAGACCCCCGCCGTGCCCAGAGCCAGCAGCACCCCGAACAGCGGGATGAGCGGAATCAGCAAGGTGGGGAGCAGCCGTCGATAGGTGAGGTAAAAAAGGGCCAGCACCACCAGCAGCGAAGAGCCGATGCAGGCGAGGATGTTCCCCTTCATGATCGCCTCGTCGATCACCGCCGAGAGATGCGCGCCGGTGCAGGAGATGTGCACGGAGAAGCCGCGCCGCGCGCCGTTGATGCCGGCGACGAGCTTCCTGGCGAAGTCCATGTCCTGAACCGGACGGGCGGTTCGGGCGATGATGATCAGCAGGCGGCCGTCGCGGGAGAGAAAATAGGGGGAATCGGCGTCCAGGGCCAGGGCCTGGCTCGACTTCTTCAACCGGGGCAGGATCAGCTCTCGCAGGTAGAGCGGATCGGCGGCGACGATGTCGCGCATCGCCATGCCGGCCTGGCTTGCCAACTGCGCGCTATCCCGCCGCAGCGAAAGGTCCATGCTAGCCGGGGAAAACTTGGAGCCGTAATCGGCGACCCGCTCCGGAGCCAGGAAAAGCTGCGGCCTCGCCACCGCATAGGCAAGAAAATCGGCGAAGGGCCCGGCCTCGGCGGGATCGAAGGTCCGGTAGACCACCTTGGCGAAGGCGGGCGCGCCGTCGACCCGGAGCGCCCGCAGCCTAGCCGCGAAGGCCTCCCCCTCGCGAAGCAGCGGCTCGCGGTCGCCTTCCAGCAGGAAGTACGCCTCCTGCGCGCTGCCGCTCCAGTTCAGAGTGTCGAGAAACAGGCGCAGAGCCCCCTGCTGCGAGGGGAAGAGCTTGAAAATGTCGGTTTGGAAGTCGATGCGCAGCGCGGAGAGCGCCGCCAGGGCGAGCAGGAAAAGCGAAACCAGCGCGACCCGCAGCGGTCGGGTGGAGGTAATCCGGTAGATCCATTCCAGGTGAGCGGCGACGGCGGCCTTGGTGGCGGCGGTCAGTCTGGACGGCAGGACCCCGGGCATGGCAGGTCAAAAGCCTTTGAAGTCGGCCAGCGGGAGGATGCTCATCCCCTCCAGGTTGGGCGTCAGCGCCGCATCCTCGACGGGAAGATTGATCTGCGGCTCGTCGAAGACGATCGTGACGCTGGCGCCGAAGCGGTTGCCGATGACGATGGAGCCGGGAAAGGCGACGCCGTCCACGGACTGGTAATCCTCGTAGACCACCTCGTCGCCCTGCGGCGAAACCTTGCGCTCCACCAGACCGTTGGCGTCGAAGGTGAACCGGTCGCCGGAGGGCGCGGTCATTTCGCCCCTGGCGGCGGACGGAGCAGTCGAAGGCGGCGGCGCCACCACCCACTTCATCAGCGACATGTTTTTCAAGGCGCTTGTTTCCGGAATTTCCGAGAACAGGCCGGTGTAGGCGATTTGTTTGGAAGGCACCAGGCAAGTCAGGCGATCCTGGTCGCTGAACACCTCCAGGACGGTAAGCCCGAAAGGCGAGAGCACCGCCATATGGAAGCGGTCCGGCCGTTTGAAGACCAGGAAGGCCCGCCCGCCGCTGCTGTGGCCGCCGGCCTGCGCGGAGATATTGATGGCCGACTGCAGCGTCTCCACCTCCCGGCCCGGGACGATATCGGTAAGAGGTCGTTTGACGGTGGCGCAGGCGGAGAGCGAGACGAAAACGAGCAGCAAGGCGGCGAATTTGGCAAAGAAGCGCGGAAAGTTGAGCGACACGGCGAACCCTCTCGATAAGGAATGGAAACATCACCGCCAAGGCGGCAGAGCGGAGTTAAGCCCCAGTGAAAGATCCTACTACCATAGACGCAATACAAAAGCTGTAAAAATAAATTTATTGTCCGATAAAGGCCCCCTCCCCCGCCCGACTGCCGTTGAGTTAAGCCTTTGCAGTTCTTCTCCCCACTGCTGTCTGTTGAGAATCTAAGTGTGACCCGTGAATCAAAAGCCCCCTCTCCCTTGATGGGAGAGGGCTGGGGAGAGGGTGAAATGCTGGCAATAGCTTTCCCTCACAGCCCGACCACCGCCAAGTTAAGCCTCGGCAGTTCTTCCCCCACTGCCATCAGTTGGGAATGTAAGCGTGAAACTATAGCGGGTTCTAAGCAGCAGAAATGATAATTTGCTTGCCGGACAGACAATTTTAATCTAATTTACCCGTGCCAATGCCCTTGCTGTGTGATTGCGCCAGACGCGCTGGTGGTAAGATATTGGACGTCGTTGGCCGGGGACCAAAAGAAATTTCCTTGGGGCGATCATCCGCTTAGGAATCCAAGAGGAGAATACATGACAACAACATATGTGCTACGTCAATCAGATACCCTGATTTTTGATATCGAAAGTGAAACCTATACCTTTTCGGCCAGGAATTTAACGGACGCGAAACGCAGGGCAATCCGTAAGCAGTTCCATGAAGATAGCAATCTACGGCTCGAGGATGAGAACGGCAAGATTATCAGCATTAAGCGCTGCGGCTTCAAATGGGAAGACAAACTATAGTGCAACGGTAAGCCCTTGAAAGTTCAAAAGTTGAGAGAACTGGGGGAGAGAACTGAGGCCATCAACTACGAGTTGGCTGAAGGGAGAATTGAATGAGGAACAGGATAATTACCTTTGTCCTTATTCTGTTTGTTGCAGGATGTGCCAATCCGATTAATCGTGTTACATCCGACAATTATGCGCGAACCTGTGATG
>CAIYDQ010000210.1 GCA_903925075.1 uncultured Geobacter sp. | reverse complement strand
TCGTCCAACTGCCATGTAAGCTCCGCCTTTGGACCCACCAGCCAGACACTTTGAAATCCTAAAGAGCTTATCCAGTTGCCAAGTATGTTCTTACAGTGTTGAGACACAATATCAAGAACTAACACTGGAACTCTTGTCGCATCAAGCGCAAGAACAAGCTTAGATCTCATTTTAAATGGAATCTTTTTTTCAGAAGCTTTTATATTTATAGAATCTTTTATCATTTCAATTAAATCGTTCTTGTCAACATTTTGTTCACAGATTCGGCCATCTTTAGCAAGTTTTGCCCAAATTTTCTTGTCAGCTACAGCACGTACTACCTGAATCTCAAGTGTTTCTTTGTTGTTATTTTTATTAACCGAAATACAGTCTGCAATACCAGTCATCTTAGGTTCGGTGGGCTCACCCCACGTAGCGCCAGCAGCATTCATTGCCTGAATAAGAATTCTACATGTTAAGACGGTATCTTCTTCCCCTTGTGGAGTAGTACCTGTCAAAATGTATGAAAGAGAACCGTCATCATTTTCATCTGCGGATGCAACTCTTCCCTGTCGCTCAGATTCGCGGAATGACACTGACCTTCCGTCCATTGTGGCTATGGCAGACATGTAATCTGTGACACTAATAGGGGCCTCGAAGATTTTAATATTAATGGTTCTCGTTAGGCTTCCACAGTGTGGGCACGGTAAATCGTCATGTGAAGACAAATCAGTACAATCACTCAGATCCGCTCCACAACCGTCGCAGGTTGTTGTTCTTATCATGTCTTCACCTTCAGTCTATAGATTCAACGGCTTGGGAGAACAGCGGCGGTTTTTGGCCGCTGCTTGTGCCTGTTTAGGACTTCTACGTCCTAAGTTACCAATGTATCGATGCCTGGGGCGTCCCTCTGCGTCCTGTGGTTCGCGCTTCACCCCCACGTGAATCCGATCGTCTCAGGCGCATCTGGATCTGACAGATAGTCATCAAGTAGCATGAAGCTCCTCCCAAAATCATTCACGGATAGGATCAATACGTAGCTCTCAGTCTCTCCGTTGTCCGAAACTGGGACAAGCCCTTTCGGAGGCTGGTACCACTCGTCAAACTCCTGACAGTAGAAAGTCTCTCCCTCTTCTGAATCGTGATACCAGTAGCACTCTGCCTCCCACTGCGCCTCGGCCCCCTCCTGATGCTCATCCTCATCGACATCGAAATCTGCCCACGGGAAGAAGTGCTGGAGCATATCCTCAACTCCGACGCCCGGTGCATATAGCGTTGGCCAAGTCTCTTTTTCATCTTCGGTGTAAATTGTCACCTGGTACCGCGGAAGCGACTTATTCACCCAATTATCAAAAGCCACTCGGACCTGAACGCCTTCGTCGATGAGGTCCATCCATCGACGGTCTACACGTAGCCTGTTTAGACGACGAATATACGGTTCGGGCTGGGTAAGCGACTCGAAAGCGTCTAACGTGTGTTTCGCATTTGCGAGCATGTTATCTTTCGGAATTTCAATCTTCCAGTTTATTCCGGTGCTCTCGACGTTGTCTCGGGTTACTTGTTGCCAATGCGCTGTCTTGGTATGAGGGTTGTATAGGACAAGCACTACGGGCATCGAATGTCCGACCCAATATGCCACATGCTTATTGTTCGTCCTGAAGACGTATGAGTCGTCCGTCTCCTCTGTAAAGAAACTGGCTCCGCTCTTGATTTGAAGGGCGATCAGTTTCCCCGTGGGACGCTCCTCTTCCACGATCTCAACGTGTGCATCGATCCCATAGTCGTGCGTCGACTGCTCTCGGAAAAGCCAACCTTGTTCCGAGAAGAAATGGTCCAAGGCTGATACGCCCAGGCGTTCTGTTTGAGGTAATGGCATATCGAAGTCTCGCTACTCGGTGTGGCTTTGAATCAGCTTAGGTTTGAGGGCTCAGGGGGACGCACTTAAGATTATAAGTTTCTATCTAATAGATCTTTCAGCTGCAATCCTCTTTCGGCCACTAATCGCTCGCCTCGGAGGGCTCAGGGGGACGCACTTAAGATTATAAGTTTCTCTCTAATAGATCTTTCAGCTGCAATCCTCTTTCGGCCACTAATCGCTCGCCTCGTTCAACAGCTTGAGTTACTGCAGGCTGACTGACCCGCAAGAACTTTGCCATTGATATTCCAGTCAGTCCAATCTCTCGAACGGCCCAATAACATAACAGGCTCCGTGCCTTGACTTGTATTGGGTGTTTGCCGGCTGCACAGACATCAACCTTCGCTATCCCCATTACGTTAGCCACAATAGATATAAGTTTTTCAAGGTCGACTTCTTCCCGCCGATACCAGCTTTTCCTTTCCAAGTCCTCTTCTGCTGCCTGTAGCGCTGAATCCACGAAATCGCTATCACCGAGAATACGCTCATCACTATTGAGGAATACCCCGGCTTCCCGAGCAGAGTGTAACTCCCGCCATCCTCCGGTGTCACCGGCGGCCTGAAAGTGCCGCCACTGTGGCGCTTTGAAAATGCTTTTTCTTCCGCTTTTGGTTTTTCTTTGTAGTCAGAAAATCCCACACGCTTCTTCCGTTTTCTTCCCGTCTTTAATCCTTTTCTTCCCTGTTTTTTCTTGATGTTAGATGATTGCCCCGGGGGTATCGGGGCATGAATCGCATCAGAGAACGGCTGTGTCGGTGTTGCAAAGAGTCCTTCCGGCCAGATTATCGGAATACCAAGTCACAAGCCTATTGCAGCAACCCGGAGTGTCGTAAGGCCAGCAAGACAGCGAGTCAACTGCGGTGGTCGGGCAATAATCCCGGCTACTTCAAGGGCTCTGACCACGTTGAGCGGGTATGAGAGTGGCGTAAAGCAAACCCTGGACGCAGTCGCCGGAAAGAAGTCGGTGATGTGTTACAAGATGACTGCTCTCGAATTCCGCTTATAGAACAGGAGGTTGTCATTGGTTTGCCCCTTGTTCCTCAGACATCTGTCCCTGTGCTACAAGATTACTGCCTTACACAACATCCCGTTTTTATTGGGCTATTAGCTCATTTTACCGGTACGGTGCTACAAGAGGACATAGACGCGATGACCCGCCGTCTGGAACAATTGGGCCAAGATGTCATAGGTTCAAATCCAACAGCAGGAGGCCGTTATGACCCACAAGTTCCCAATTTGTCCCGACCGGATCCGCAGCATCCCCGAGCAGTTCAGCTGGGTGGACCACCGTCTGGTCCGTGATCGCCACATCGAACGCTTAAGCCACGAAGCCGCGACGCTTTACCTCTTTCTGGTCACCGTCGCCGACTCCCAGGGACTGAGCTACTATTCCGCGCCGTCTTTGTGCGAACGCCTCGCAATGGATGCGCCGGCGCTCGACTCTGCCCGTATGGGGCTGCTCCAAGCGGGACTGGTTGCCTACAAGAAGCCTCTTTACCAGGTGCTTCCTCTGGGCCACGTGCCTGCCGCCGGAGGTGCGCGGTGATCGACTACGAGACCTTCGCCCGCATCAAGCACCTGCACGAGATGAAGGGGCTCAACGCGGCGCAGATCGCCCGAGAACTCTGCCTCGACGAGCGCACCGTGAGAGGGCGGCTTGAGGCGAAGCAGTTCCTGCCGCGCAAATCCGTGCAACGGCCAAGTAAGCTCGACCCCTTCAAGGATACCGTCGTCAAAATGGTCGAGTCCTTCCCGCATTCCGCCAGCCAGATTCTTCAGCGGCTCAAGGAGGAGGGCTTTACTGGCGGCTATACCGCGGTGAAGAAGTTCGTGCGAAAGGTCCGCCCGAAGAGGGAAAAGGCCTACCTCACGCTCGCCTTCGCGCCCGGCGAGTGCGCCCAGGTCGACTGGGGTTCCTACGGATCGGTCCGGGTCGGGGAAACCATGCGCCGCCTGAGCTTCTTCGTCATGGTGCTCTGCTACAGCCGCCAGATCTATGTCGAATTCACCGTATCCCAGACCATGGAGCACTTTCTTGCCTGCCACCAGAACGCCTTCACCGCGTTCGGCGGAGTTCCCGCCCGCATTATGGTTGATAACCTTAAGAGTGCGGTCCTCAAGCACGCGAGGGGGGAGGCCCCGATTTACAATACGAGGTACCTGGACTTCGCCCGGCATAACGGCTTCACGATCTCCGCCTGCGGCGTCGCCAAGGGGAACGAGAAAGGACGAGTAGAAAACGGCGTCGGCTACGTGAAGAAGAACTTCCTTGCCGGAGCGGAGCTGCCCGACTTCGTGGCGATCAATCCGGCCGCAAGAATCTGGCTCGACACCATTGCCAATGACCGTATCCACGGTGAAACCCGGCGCAAACCGGCGGAGATGCTCCTCACTGAGCGTCCCCATCTGGGACCTTTGCCTTTGCACCCCTACGACATCGCGGCGGTCTCCTGCATGCGGGCCTCGTCGCAGTTCCGCGTCGCCCTCGACTCGAATCGCTACTCCGTTCCCGCCAGATTCGCAGGTCAACTCCTCACCATGAAGGCATACCCGGATCGGCTCTGCTTCTATTACGAGGAAAAGCTGATTGCCAGGCACAACCGCTCCTACGAGCGTAACCGCGACTTCGAGGACCCGGATCACCCCAAGGAACTCATCACGCAAAGAAAGAAGGCACGGGACCAACACCTCTTCCAACGCTTCCTGTCGCTGTCCCATTGTTCACTGGATTACTATCGGGAACTGGATAAACGCCATCTCAACAGCGGCCACCACGTCAGGAAGATCGTCGCCTTGGCCGAAATCCACGGTGAAGAGGCGGTGGCGTGTGCCATTGCCGATGCCATGAAACTCCACGCTGTCGGCTCCGACTATATTGCCAACATCCTGGAAAGTCGCGCCAGAAAGCTCCCCGAACCGGGGGCGCTGCATCTGACACGAAGGACAGATCTCCTCGAACTCACAGTCGAGGCTCCGGACTTATCCATTTACGAAAACCAGACCATAGGGGAGACAGCATGAACGACGACAAAACCACCAACCCCCTTGATGCGGATCTGCGCATGCTCGGCCTCTCCTTCATGGCGGAACACCACGGGCAACTTGCGGCCAAGGCCGCTCGGGACTCCCTGAGTCACGTCGACTATCTGGGTCGGCTGACCGAAGGCGAACTGAATCAGCGCCGCGACAAGGCTACGGTGCGCCGCATCAAGAACGCCCGCTTCCCGGTCCTCAAAACCCTCGACCAATTCTCTTGGAGTTGGCCCAAGAAGATCAACCGTATGGCGGTTCAGAACCTGTTCCGCCTCCAGTTCATGAAGGATCATTCAAACGTCATCATGCTTGGGACGGTGGGACTGGGTAAGACGCATCTTGCCACAGCGCTCGGATACACGGCCTGTCTCGCAGGAAAGTCCGTCCTCTTCGCCACCGCCGTCGATACCATCAACACCCTTGCCGCGGCTCAGGCTGCCAGCCGGCTCAAGGTGGAGCTCAAAAAGTACCTCGCGCCATCGCTCTTGATTCTGGACGAACTCGGTTATCTACCCATCGACAAGCATGGCGCCGATCTGCTCTTCCAAGTCATAAGCATGCGCTACGAGCGAGGTTCCACCGTGATCACCTCGAACCGGGCCTTTAAGCAGTGGCCTGAAATCTTCAACAATGACAGCACCCTGACCTCAGCAATCCTGGATCGGCTGCTGCATCATGCGGAAACGTGTGTCATTGAGGGGAAAAGCTACCGCATGAAGGATCAACTCGAAGCATAAACTGTCCAGCCGAAAACCGGCGCTCGGCACCACGAAGAAGATGTGGAGTCGAGCGCCTTCCGCATTTATAAAGCGCCGCTTTAACTACATGTTCACGAGACCGCTGACACC
>CAIYDQ010000209.1 GCA_903925075.1 uncultured Geobacter sp. | reverse complement strand
TTTGCCCCCCTGTCCCCGCTTCCCATGAGTTATGGAAATATCATTATTGCGTAGCCCCTGCCCTAATCTGCCTCCGGTCCGTGAATTCCAGGCTTCTTTGTGCGGACGACAAAATGGAGCCCGCCGATTAGTGGCAAGATGACGACTCCAGGGGAAGACGAGCTCAATTCAGCCGAATTAAACGTAAATAATTTACTGGCCGGAAATCGACCGGCTTGTTAAGTGTCCGTTTTGTGAGCCGTTTTCTTGAGCAGATGATAGCGAACTGTACATGGTAATAAAATTACCATTTTGGGCTTGGTCGTATCTAGCCGGAAAAACAGGATAATTCACTGCAATGGTAATTTTATTACCATTTGCACGTGTGCGGGGCATTATGAATTTTTTTTGAAACTATGGGACGAGTCGTGTATAGATGGAAACCAGCTTTTTTTTAGGGCGTGCAGTCTTTGCCTGTACGGGTTCGTCATGCCCGGCGTGCAGTTGGCCTTGTTCAGGTGCGGGATCTGAACACCCTGCATCAGCCAAAAGAATTGGACCTACAAGGAGAATGGGAAAGACAGTTTCAGGAGGATAGGTCGCTTTTGTCGATGGCGAGGGGAGTGGAGGCGGTAAGAAGTAGGGTTGGCCGGCCGGTGGAGGGGCGCACAGAAAAGTGTTTACGACCTCGGCAGAGGCCATGTCCAGCTCTGACCCCCTGAACCCTTCAATGGATTCTTTGTTGTGTTTTTCATACAAATCTTGCTTCGTTATATCGGCCAGCCGTGCTATAAACAGACGTTTACTATTTCCCGTATTCGAAACCTGTTGTCTCACGTTTGGAGCAAAGATGGCCAGGGCAGACATTTTATTAAGCATCGTTAAATCTGCCATCGGCAACGACAATCTGTCGCTTAGAAAGGCAGTTGAGGCGCTGGCTGCCGACGAGCGTTCAAAAAATCATCGTATCCTTGCCGACCGGTTGTCCGAGCTGTTGTCCGTTCAGAACAATCAGAACAGCAAATCGCCTTCCACCTTCATTCAAAATGGCACCAAGGATTTGGTGTATGAGATCATTCCAGAAAAACGATTCAGCGATCTCATACTTCGGCCAGAAGTGCTGGAAATCTGCAAGGAGGTAGTCGAAGAGCATCACCGGGCCGACCTACTCGGTTCATATGGCATAGCACCACGCCACCGCCTATTGTTTGCCGGCCCGCCGGGCAACGGAAAGACAACCCTGGCGGAAGCTGTTGCCTCGGAATTGATGTACCCCTTGATCGTCATTCGATACGAGAATGTCATCGGCAGCTATCTGGGGGAAACCGCTTCGCGGCTCCAAAAGGTATTCGAGGCAGCCAGAATCAGAAAGTGCGTGGTATTTCTGGACGAATTCGAAACGTTGGGTAAAGAGCGCGGCGATACACGCGAGACAGGCGAAATAAAACGTGTCGTCAGTTCGTTACTGATGCAGATAGACCGACTCCCATCTCATACGGTGGTCATTACTGCTAGCAATCATCCTGAACTGCTGGACAGGGCGGTCTGGCGAAGGTTCCAAGTCAGGGTGCAGTTGGGCGCTCCTTCAAAGGAGCAGATCGCTCAGTTCATAAAAGGCTTTGAGGATCGCACCGGATTCAGGTTTAAAATGGCTTATCCTTCCTTGGCCGACAAATTGACCGGGATCAGTTTTTCGGAGATAGAGGAATTCTGTACTGATGTTCTGCGTCGCTGCGTCCTGGCCCGTACGCAAGACAATCCCAAAGAGATGATCAAGAGCCGGCTAAAAAATCTGGAGAGCAGGTTCGCCTTGGACAAGTAAAAGGGGTAGCGAATGCCTGATAGACCACTGCTAATTTTGGCGCATTCCGCTCCTCTGCGGAGAATCCCGCGTAAATCGGTGGTCATAAGTCATTTAAAACTACCACGGCGGGAGGAACAAGGGGCGCTGATCGGTCCGCGGCTTACCGCCATGCTCGATGCCTTTGTTGCCGACACCCCAACCGGAACAAGTTCCGAAAACATATTGGTCTTGGAAACCATCGAACGGCCTGATAATTTTAAAACGGCTGTGGCAGCCGTTCCAGGCCTGAAATGGCTTGCTGAAATCGACGTAGACGATATCGAGGCTGATGCCCGATTCTTTGAACGCCCCAAAATCGGGTCGCGGTTCTTCAAGGATCGGGTTTTTGGTTTAGATACCCGGGATTCCCGCGAGATCGTTGCCGCGCTTGCCGCAAACGGCATCATCGATACCGGCGGCTATCTGCTGGAAAATATTGCCTCCGATGCTATCCGGGCAGCCGTTCCGGCGGATTACCGCGAATATGCGGATAAGATTGTACAGGTTGTCGACGACGAGAAAAACTCGACACTGCCTGGACGGATGTATTTAAGCCTCAGCAACCGGCAAGCTTTGAGCGAAATCAAGACCCTGTTCGATGCTTGGGAGCGGGGAGGAAGATTACGGCATGGGGCTGGGGCTTGGGGCGAGATTTTTTCGCATCTGCGTGCCGTCCGTTTTTGGGCCGTTGAAGATCGGGTGAGCGATACCGGCATCCTCGATTATTGGCAAAAGGAAGTAGAGTGCAAAAGGGGAACGACTTCCTCGGTTGCCTTTGAAATCGAATTTTCCTTCGAAGACAATCAGGCCGGCAGGCGGCAAAGACAGCAGCATGTGGAAGAGTTGGTCAGAGCCGAGGGCGGCAATGTCATCGTCTCATGCGACATTCCTCAAATACATTTTCAGGCGATCAAAGTTGAAATCCCTGTGGCAAACATCGAAAAAGTTCTTGGTGGGGATTACAGCGCTCTTTTCCGCGACGGTGGTATTTTGTTTTTTCGCCCCTCTCCCCAATGTGCGGTTGAATCATTCTCCGACGGAATCCTTGAAGATATCCCGCCCCTGCCGCCGCCGGACGCCCCTCCGATCGTCGCGGTCCTGGATGGCCTTCCCCTTTCCCGTCACACCCTTCTGGACGGCTTCCTGGACATCGACGATCCGGACGACTTTGCGGCCAGTTATCAGCCAAAAGAGTTCAATCATGGGACGGCCATGCTGTCGCTCATTTGTCGCGGCGAATTGGACGCGAACGAAGGGCCGGTGACACGCAGGGTGTATGTGAGGCCGATTTTAAAGCCCGACGAAGAGTCGGCGCTTGAACGGCGCCCCGAACGGGTTCCGAAGGATGTCTTCTTTGAAGACCTTGTCGAACGGTCGGTACGAAAAATGTTTTCAGGAGAAACAGGGGAACCCGCCTCGGCTCCGACGGTTAAAATCATCAATTTATCTGTTGCCGACCCGGACCGGATGTTTCACCGGTTTCCCGGACCCACGGCAAGGCTTCTGGATTGGCTCTCGTACAAATACAAGGTTCTGTTCTGCGTCAGCGCCGGGAATATAACGGACTCCATTTATCTGGGAATGGACGCGGTAGAACTTGCCGAGATTACCGACGAGGAAAGGATTGCAGCCGTGCTGTCCGCATTATATGAGGATCGAAGAAATCGTCGGATTCTGACCCCGTCCGAATCGATTAATGCGGTGACGGTTGGCGCACTTCACCATGACGAATCCTCCCCCGTAATCATAGACGGTTGTATAGATATTCTTCCTTCCGCACTACTCCCATCCCCGCTCTCACCCCACGGACATGGTTTCCGCTCTTCAGTCAAACCGGAGATAGTTGTTCCCGGTGGCCGCCAATTTTTTGCACACGCAGGAGATGGGGAGTATCACATCCCCCGCCTACCGATGCGCTCAGGACAAAAGGTGGCTGCTGCTCCGGTATTGGCGGGTGAAAGAAACCGGACCATCTACACCTGCGGGACCAGTAATGCCACCGCGCTTGCCACACGAGGCGCTGCCTTCATTTATGACGCTGTGATAGAGGTACTTGGCAACCATGGAATTGAGGATGCCGACGACTTCATGGCGGTACTCATCAAGGCCTTAATGGTTCATGGAGCATCCTGGGGCGAAGCGGCAGAGGTTATCGAGGCCGCCATCTTGAGTGGCCGCAAGGGCACGGAGGTAAAGAAAGAAATAGCCCGATGTCTCGGTTATGGTCGCCCAGATTTTCTGAAATCTATTGAATGCGCCGCCACAAGAGCTACGGCTATCGGCTTCGGGGCGATCTCAAAAGATCAGAGGCATGAATACCGTCTGCCGCTGCCGCCGAGTTTGAGCGCCCTTGATTGCTGGCGGAGATTGACAATTACACTGGCCTGGCTCTCTCCCATAAGTTTGGACAATCGCAAGTACAGGAAGGCGGCGTTGACATTCGAGGCAAAGGAGATGGCCGGGACCATCGGTGGCAAGCGGTCGGAAGTCGACTGGCACCAAGTAAGGAATGGAACCTTGCAGCATGAAATCATTGAAGGGGCGGCAGTAGTTGCGTTTCAGGAAAATGACTGCCTGGTAATTGCAGTGCAGTGCCGGGAGGATGCAGGACCGTTGGATGTGGATGTGCCGTATGGGTTGGCGGTTTCCCTGGAGGTCAAGGCGGAAGTGGGGATTGATCTTTACGAGGAAATTCGGAGTTCGATTGAGGTTGCCGTGCGCGAGGCAGTCAGGACTGAGTAGGCAACATTTGGCATTAAAGGTGAGGGGCGCACTGAAAAGTATTTACGACCTCGGCAGAGGCCATGTCCAGCTCTGACCCAGCTCTGACCCAGAGTCAGGAGCAGATGGCCGTCAACCTGCACGCCAGGCAGTCGAACGAGTCCCGCATCGAAAACCGCACGGACATGTACATCTCGACTCTGCGGGGCGTCATCAAGGCGATGGGTGGGACTTGGAAATCGTGGGCCGCTTTTACGCCCCGCCCTTTACTCCCTTTGGCCCTGCTTTTCGTGATATTGCGTCGTTCCTATCCTAGTCAGGTCCGTTGTGACCCGGTGGGTCTGGAGGGCGGGATGTCGTTGTCGGGTGACAGTCGATTCCGGTCTGGCCCGTCGGACAGAGCGCATGGCATTTGAAGCAGGAAGGTTGCCGGCGTCAGCTCTTGGGTAATCACTTCTCCGAACATGAAAACTGGCTGTTCAAGTCCCCTCTGAGTTGTCAACTTGTTGGGCCATGTCCAGCTTACCCCTTTTGCCGAAGTAGCCCCTGGCTCAATCTAGCCGAATTAAGCGTAAATAATATATTGGCCGGGAATCGACCGGCTTGTTAAGTGTCCGTTTTGTGAGCTGTTTTCTTGAGCAGATGATAGCGAACTGTACATGGTAAT
>CAIYDQ010000208.1 GCA_903925075.1 uncultured Geobacter sp. | reverse complement strand
CCTCAAAAATGGCAGCGATGCCACGCTATCCTAGAGGAAAACCTGTTGGCTGTCTACCGAAACTTTGCGACAAAAAAAATCCGAGGCTGCGCTGAAGGGCCACCACACCTCATCTTGTTGTTTTGCGCGTCAGTGCTGTGGACTGATCGGACTGATCCGACCGATCAGAGTGCCTGAACCTGCGGGAGGTCCAGGAGGTCCGCCGCTTTGTGCCCTTCGCTCCACTCCAGCTCGATGCGGCTGCGGGCCAGGGACGGGTCCTCTCGCACGCGGGTTACGGTCACGCCGCAACTTTCGGCTAGCCTCGCCAGGTTGCGCCTCCCTTGCCCCACCAGGTCGGAGACCCTGCCGGCCGGCGCCACGAAGCTGACTCGACTCCCCCAGGCAAGCCCCGCGGCCATCTGGCTCATCAATCGGTAAAAAAGCTCGGACTCGACCAGTTGTCCAAAGGCCGGATGGTAGGGCCCGGCCAACAATACACCGGGCGTCTCCAACTCGGCGGTCGGCTGCAACCCGAGCCTCACCACCGGCACGCCGCAGCGCATGGCCGCCAGCAACATGCTCCCGCACAGATCGACGGCCTCCCCCAACCTCTGCGGCGCATAGCTGCCGGCCCGATAGCTCTCGGCCAGCGCGGTGCCGGAGATCACCAGGGTCGGGTAAATCCGCAGAAACGACGGGGCGAGCGCGAGGACTCGGTCCAGCGAAGCCAGGGCGCGCTCGGCGCTGTCGCCGGGAAGACCGGGCATAAGCTGCACGCCGACCCTGATGCCGGCTTGCCGCAACGCCCGGACCGCACGCTCGGCGTCGGCCGCCGTGTGCCCGCGCCGGGAAAGCCTCAGCACCTCCTCGTCCATGGACTGCACCCCCAGCTCCACCGTGCCGACCTTCATCGTCTGCAAGAAGGCCACGGTCTCGGCGCCGACGGCGTCGGGCCTGGTGGAAAGCCGCAGGGACCGGACGCTCCCGGCGGCCAAAAGCGGCTGCAGCGCTCCCAACAGGGAGGCCTGATCCTCGCGGGGAAGCGAGGTGAAGGTGCCGCCGTAAAAGGCGACCTCGACCTCCCTGCCGGGGGAACTGAGCCGATAGGCCGAGATCTTGGCCGCCATCTCTTCGGCGCCGGGGAGCGCGCCTTTGGCCCCGGCTATCTTTTCCTGATCGCAAAAGACGCAGCGGTTGGGGCAGCCCAGATGGGAGATAAAGAAGGGGACTACGATCGGCCGCAACTCTCCCCCTTGAGCAACATGGTCGCCGCGCGGGCCGCGTCCTGCTCGGCTTCCTTCTTGGTCCTGCCGACCCCCTCGCCCATCAGCTCCCCCCCCAGGTAGATCTCCACGGTGAAGATCCGGTCGTGGTCGGGGCCGCTCACCTGCTTCAACTGGTAACGGGGGAGCTCGCCGCGGGCAAGCCTGGCGCGCTCCTGCAGGTCGGTCTTGAAATCGCGCCCGGAGAGCGCCTCTCCCGAGGCCAGGAGCGGCGCGAAACGCTCCTTTACCACGCGCCCGGCCGCTTCGATGCCGCCGTCCAGGTACAGCGCCGCCAAAAGGGCCTCGAAGGCGTCGGCCAAAAGCGAGCGCTTCAGCCGGCCGCCTCCCTTGTCCTCGCCGCGCCCAAGACGCAGACAGGAGCCGAGATCCAGGTCGGCGGCCATTCTCGCCAGGCTGGCCTCGTCCACCAGCGCCGCCCTCATCCGGGTGAGCTCCCCTTCCCGACTCTCGGGAAACTGGGCGAGCAGCAGGTCCGACAGCAAAAAGTCGAGCACGGCGTCGCCGAAAAACTCCAGACGCTGGTTGTCCTTGCCCGCCCCCGTCTCGTTCACGTAGGTTCGATGGGTCAGCGCCTCCTCCAGCAAGGCCCGGTTCCGGAACCGGTAGCCGAGCTTCTCCTCGATTTCATTGAGCCGGCCCTGTGCTTTGTCGTCCATAAGATCGCCCCGTTCTGGTTCAAAAGATGGTCGCGCCTGCCGCAACCGGGCAAATATAGCCAAAGGCCGGACGCATAGCAAGAGCCATGCGCCTTGGCGGCCATTTAAATCTTGCATAAAACCTCCCCCTCCAATATAATTCAGTGATTTTATAGGGATCATGAGACCGACTGCATGGGCATTCTCATTACATTTGAAGGCGTCGAAGGTTGCGGCAAGACCACCCAGCTAAGGCTCATGAAGGAGCGGCTGGAGGCAGCCGGACAGCGGGTAACGGCGACCAGGGAGCCGGGCGGCTGTCCGATCGCCGACCAGATGCGCGCCATCCTGCTGGACGCGAGCAACAGCGCCATCGTGCCGCTGGCCGAGCTGCTGCTCTACGCCGCGGCGCGCGCCCAGCACGTGCGCGAGGTGATAGCGCCGGCACTGGAGCGCGGCGAGACGGTGCTGTGCGACCGCTTCACGGACGCGACCGTCGCCTACCAGGGGCACGGCAGAGGGCTGGACTTGGCGACCATCGGCCAATTGAACCTGCTGGCCACCGGCGGCGTGCAGCCGGAGATGACCGTATTGATCGACTGCCCCGTGCAGGTCGGACTCTCCCGGGCGCTGGCCCGCATCGAGGCCAGCGACGGTGCCCGCGAGGAGCGCTTCGAGCTGGAGTCGATCCGCTTTCACGAAAGGGTGCGCGAGGGATATTTGAGCCTGGCGGCGGCAGCGCCCTCGCGTTTCCTGGTGATCGACGGCTCGGGCGACGTGGCCCGCACGCAACAACTGCTGATCGCCGAGCTGGCCGCGAGGATGCCGGCGCTGGGCCGACCCGCGCTGCCGGCGGAGCGCTAGATGCCGTTTTCCGAGGTCATCGGCCAGGAGCGGGCCATCGCCGTCTTGCGCCGCTCCATTTCGCTTGGGCGGGTAGCTCACGCCTACCTGTTCACCGGCATCGAGGGGTGCGGCAAGAAGAAGAGCGCCCTCGCCTTCGTGCAGGCCGTCTTCTGCGGCAAGGAGGAGGCCTGCGGCGTCTGCCCTTCGTGCAGGAAACTGGCGAACGGCCGACATCCCGACCTGCACCTTTTGGAGCCCGACGGCGCCTTCATCAAGATCGACCAGGTACGGGAGTTGCAAAAGGAGCTGTCCTATCGCCCCTTCGAGGCGCCCAAGAAGGCCTGCATCATCGACGGCGCCGACAAGCTGAACCTCTCCTCCGGCAACGCCTTGTTGAAGACCCTCGAGGAGCCGCCCGGCGAGGCGCTGATGATACTGATAGCGCCGGAGCCCTCCGCCGTGCTGCAGACCATCCTCTCCCGCTGCCAGTCCCTGGCTTTTCAACCGCTCGCAGCCGAGCTGATCGAGGCGCGCCTGTTGCGGGACCAATTTCCTGCGGACGCTGCCAGGGTCGCCGCCACGCTTGCCGGCGGGAGCCTCGGCAAGGCGATGACCATCGCGGCCGACGGCGTGCTGGAAGGGCGCGGCAGTTTCCTTAAGCGGATCGTGGAGTTGGATCTGAAGGATATCGCCCCCCTGTTCGCGGCAGCCGAAGAGTTCGCTGCCGACAAGGAACGGCTGCCGGGGCTTTTGGAACTGCTGCTGTCCTTTCTGCGCGACATCCTCATCTACCGCTCCACGCCGCAGGCGCTGGTGAACGCGGACCTGGAGCAGTTGATCGCCCGGGAGGCGGAGCGCTGCCGGACGAGAAGCATCATGGAGCTGATCGAGCAGTTGGTTGCCCTGCGCCGGCTGCTCGCTCGCAACGTGAACCCGCGGCTGGCCCTGGAGGTGTTCTTCATGCGCTTCAGCGCGAGGGCCGCCTGAGCTTTGCGGTCAACCGGTCGAGATCAGCCTGAGCTTTATGGTCGGCTGGTAGAGGTCAGCTTGAGCTTTGAGATTAAGTTATCAATATCATTATGGAGGAGACGTTGCGGCCGGCTCGCAGGTAGTGGGCAAGGACGCAGCGCCGTAGTTGCAGGTTCAAGTCGCGGCAAACAATTAAGGCAGCGGAACGAGCTGCCTTTCGGAGGCTTTTTTTGGCGAGAATAGTAAGGATACAATTCACCACGGCCGGAAAACTCTACGACTTCACCGCCGGCAGGTTCGCGGTGAAGCCGGGGGACAAGGTGCTGGTCGAGACGGAGCGCGGCAAGTGCGTCGGGCAGGTGGTGGCCGGCCCGCTGGAAGTGGAGGACGCCCTGCTCCCGGAGGGGACCAAGCAGGTGCAGCGCCTGGCCGAGCCCGCGGACCTGGCGGCGGTGGCGGCGAACGCGGTCAAGGAGAAGGAAGCGCACAAGTTTTGCCTGGCCCGGATCAAAGAGCGGGCCATGGAAATGAAGCTCGTCAAGGTGGAATATCTCTTCGACGGCAGCAAGGCGATCTTCTACTTCACGGCCGACGGCCGGGTCGACTTCCGCGAACTGGTGAAGGACCTGGCGCACGCCTTCCACACAAGGATCGAGATGCGCCAGATCGGCGTGCGCGACGAGTCGAAACTGGTGGGCGGCATCGGCATCTGCGGCAGGGAGCTCTGCTGCTCGTCGTACCTGCGCGAGTTCGAGCCGGTATCGGTGAAGATGGCCAAGGAGCAGAACCTGGCGCTCAACCCGAGCAAGATCTCCGGGCAGTGCGGCAGGCTCCTTTGCTGCCTCTCCTACGAGTTCGAAACCTACTGCAGCCTCAGGAAAGGGCTCCCCAAATGCGGGAAAAGGGTGCAGTGCGGCTGCGTGGACGGCGAGGTGGTGAAGGTCAACGTGCTGCAGGGAACGGTCACGGTGAAGAATTCCGACGATACCCTGGTCCAGTTGAAGGGCGACGACATCAGCCCCGAGAACGTGAGCGACCGGGTGAAGAAGCCGCAGGGCAAGGGCGAGGCGCAGGCCCCGGCCGACGCCAAGGGTAAGGGATCGCAGGGGGCCGGCAAGCAGCGCCGCGAGCGCAGGCCCGTGGACGTCAAGGAAAGGAAAAAGGAGAAACCGTCATGAAGCCCACTTTCTACGTGACCACGCCCATTTATTACGTGAACGACGTTCCGCACATCGGGCACGCCTACACCACCCTGGCGGCCGACGTGCTGGCGCGTTACAAGCGGCTCAAGGGTTTCGACGTCTTCTTTCTGACCGGCACCGACGAGCACGGGCAGAAGGTGGAGAAGGCGGCCACCGCCGCGGGCGAGACGCCGCTGGAGCTGGCGGACCGCGTCATGAAGCGCTTCCAGGCGCTTTGGGACAAACTGGAGATCTCCAACACCGACTTCATCCGCACCACCCAGGAGCGGCACAAGAAGGGGGTATCCGAACTCTTCGCGCGGGTACTGGAGAAGGGGGACATCTACCTCGGCGAGTACGAGGACTGGTACTGCACCCCGTGCGAGACCTTCTGGACCGAGACCCAGTTGATCGACTTCAAGTGCCCGGACTGCAACCGGCCCACCGAAAAACTGAAGGAGGAGTCATACTTCTTCCGGATGAGCAAATACCAGGAACAGCTCCTGGCCCACATCGACGCCAACCCCGACTTCATCCAGCCCAAGAGCCGTAGAAACGAGATCATCTCCTTCGTCAAGGAAGGGCTCAGGGATCTGTCGGTTTCCCGCACCACCTTCCAATGGGGCATTCCGGTGCCGGGCAACGACAAGCACGTGATCTACGTCTGGTTCGACGCCCTGGCCAACTACATCACCGCCCTCGGCTATCCCGACGAGTCCGGCAACTTCGGCAAGTACTGGCCCGCCGACGTGCAGCTGATCGGCAAGGACATCCTGCGCTTTCACACCGTCTATTGGCCGACCTTCCTGATGGCCGCCGGGCTGCCGATCCCGTCCCGGGTCTTCGCCCACGGCTGGTGGACCGTCGAGGGGCAGAAGATGAGCAAGAGCCTGCAAAACGTGGTCGAGCCCAACATGCTGGTCGACAAGTACGGCGTGGATGCGGTCCGCTACTTCCTGTTGCGCGAGGTCCCCTTCGGCCTGGACGGCGACTTCTCGCACACGGCGCTGATCCACCGCATCAACTCGGACCTGGCCAACGACCTGGGGAACCTGTTGAACCGCTCCACCGCCATGCTCGGCAAGTACTTCGCCGGAGCGCTGCAGCAACCGGGCGAGGAAACCGCGCTGGACGCCGCCTACCGCGAGAAGACCCTGGCCATGATCGGGCAGGTGGACGCGCACCTGGAGGATCTCGCCTTCAGCAAGGCCCTGCAGGCGATCTGGGAAGTGATCTCGGCCGGCAACAAGTACATCGACGAGACCGCCCCCTGGGTGCTGGCCAAAGACCCGTCGCTAAAAGAGCGGTTGGGAACCGTGATGTACTACATGCTGGAGTCGCAACGGATCGTCTATTACCTGCTGTCGGCCTTCATGCCCAAGACCGCCGAGAAGGGGTTGCGCTACCTCGGGATAACTGAGGCGCCCGACGAAGCAGGGCTTGCCTGGGGCGGGCTCAAGCCCGGAGACGCCATCGCCAAGGCGGAGGCGCTCTTTCCCAGGATCGAGGAAAAGGCGGAGTAGAAGCCGGCCGGCAAGATATGGATATGAGAGGAATGGCATAAAAAAAGGACGCCGCGTTGGCGTCCTTTTTTTTGGAACTCAACCTACGACGCGCCGGGAATCGGCCGGAGCTCTCCCGGCGCCAACATGAAAAAGAACCTGAACATGCAGTACTTGTAAAACTCGGAGAAGAGGAGCTTGAAACTGCCGCCGTCGCTCCACCACTCTTCCTTGAGGTTCTTGGAATCGACCGGATGCGGATAGATGGGGATGTCCTTGGCGAGCGCGTTTCGGAAGATGAGGGTGGCACGCTTCATGTGGTAGCGCGAGGTGATCAGCTTGATGGAGGTGACCTTGTGTCCGGTGATCAGATCGCGGGCGTAGACGGCGTTTTCCAGCGTGTTGCGGGAGACCTTCTCCAAGATGACGTTCTCCGCCCCCTTCCCTTTGAAGAGTTCCCCCTTTTTCACCAGGGGATCTACCCCGATCAGGAACAGCAGGCGTCCCTCCCCGGCACGGTAGAGCTTCACCCCCTCCTCGACCCGGCCCCGCCCGCCGGTGAGCACCACGATCGCGTCGGTATGCACCTGCCGCTGCGACAGCGAGAAGGTCTTGTAGACGAAGTCCACGAAAAGCACGCTCAGGATGATGATGAGCAGCACCAGCAGGGAAAACAGCCCCTTCAATAAAGACATGATTCGCACCTTAAAACACCAGAACTGAGCTAGTTTTTACTTGCATCTGCGTATTTCATCTGCTATAAGTTACAGCTTCAGTTAACTCCGGAGGGTAGAGAGAAATGTCCAGAATATGCGAGATATGCGGTAAAGGCCCAAGCTTCGGGAATAACGTCAGCCACGCCAACAACAAGACCAGCAAAATCTGGCGCCCGAACCTGCAGAAGATCAAGGCCGTGAGAAACGGTACCGTCAGGAGCATCAAGGTCTGCACCCGCTGCATCCGCTCCGGATCGGTAACCAAAGCTCTCTAGTCGAGACTCCTCTGCACGTTGTTAAAGCCGCGGCGCCCAAAGCGCCAGCGGCTTTATTTTTGCCCGGCTCGGACCATTCGGACCATTCGGACCATTCGGACCATTCGGACCATTCGGACCATTCGGACCATTCGGACCATTCGGACCGTGCAGCCGTTCAGCCGCAGTAGGCCGTGACCTCGATTTCCACCAGCGCCCCGCGAGGCAGCCCCTGCACCTCCACCGTGACCCGCGCGGGGGGCTCTTGCGGAAAGCGTCTGCCGTAGATGCCGTTGACCGTGGCGAAATCGGCCAGGCT
>CAIYDQ010000207.1 GCA_903925075.1 uncultured Geobacter sp. | reverse complement strand
GGTGGACCGAGGCGGCGCGCACGCAGCGCGCGGTGCGGGCGGCTCCGTATTGAGGCGGGGGCGCCGGGGGGGGGGGGGGTGTCACAAGGATAATTACGGTGTGCGGTGGCGGCGTATGTTGGCGAAAGGCTGACGGCTTATAGTGCCGGGCGGTGGTGGAGCCAGACGTTGGTCAAAAGGAGACGTAATGAGATGCTGCTGGCGGGATTTCCGCCGCGCAGCAGACTTTGCGTGCCATTGTAGCCGACGAGAAAGCCGGGGCACCTGAGAGAACCGACGCGCTGAGGGTGCCTGATGCACCCCAACGGCAGCCAGGGGCAGAGGCCGCAATTCGGTGTAATAGCGTTTAACGGTTACTGACGCGCATCTAGCCGGAGCTTTAGAAAGGCGCGGTCGTGCGGGAGAAATGGTCGCTGTCGGCCGGAAGCGGACTGGCAGCAATTGGCGCCATGAAGTCGGGAACCTGAAATTTATGGAGGCGTACGTGAAGAGGCCCTCAAGGATCGCCTGTTTTGTTCTGCCGAGAAATGCTCGGCGTTGAAAATTCTAAGCTTCTTTGTTGGCATTCGCGGAGGGCATAAGTCGATGCCTTTGCGGACGAAACTCTTTTGACCAACTAAATGCTTGCCGCGTGCGCTGTGAACGGTTCAGCCTTCAGCCGAGCATCCACCTGATAAGCGAGATCATACATGACCTCATAAACAGCGTTCTCTTGTTTCAGGTAGTCGGGATAGCTCGCACTAACGGCCTGTCCATGCGCGATCCCATTCCGCTTACCAACGAGTGTTTTTAATAGGACGCGGTTCTTATCTACCGACGGACAACTTATGTCAGCGAACGCAAGCAAATCCTCCAACACATTGGGCCACAAATTTGATTTAGTGTCCACCTCAGGAAACTGTGGCTTCTGCAGTCCGGTCGTTGTTGCGAATGTTTCGAGGGTGTGCAAAAAGTCCGCTGTCGGAAGGCTTCGGATGCGCTTCATTTCAGAGAACATCGCATATTCCTTTGTTTTCTGCGGGAGAGGGCCGCACGACTCCATCAGCCGCGCGGCCCGATCAAAAAAGAGAGTGAGGCAAAACTTCGCGTAACCCTCATAATGAGCATAGAGAAGACTCCAGGCGGCACGCGCCAAAACATCGTGCTGACGCTGCGTGACATCTCTCCGTTGAAAGAAAACCTTCAGCAAAGCTAGTTCGGTTTCTCTCCATCCAAGATCAGCCGTCAGTTCATCAATTGCTTCCATATGGCAACGCTAAGAGGTGCTGTTTGACGGCAGCGATTCGGCTTTTGAATTTCTGGATTGAGTTTGCACCGGGGCCAGTAGAGGTAATGAAGGCCTCGGATGCGAAAGCCTTCTTCAGGCGCTCCCGCAGAAGGTCGGGAGCAATCTGTGAGACTTCTGCAAAGCTTTCCGTGACAGCGCCAACGACAGCCTCGAAATATGCCGGGGCCAACCGACCGGTAGGCTCGCCGTGCGTATTATATCGAGAAAACGCACTGTCTCCAAATGTGAAGTAAATTAGGCCAAATATCCGTCGAAATATGACGTCTTCTTTCTCGATGTCAAATGGTTTCTGATGTAAGAGTATCTCTTCCATATATCCGTCCAACCATTCTTCGATGTTGCCTTTAAACCCATCTTTGTAATTTTTGACGGCGAAGAAACGAAGAACTAACTCTTCGTCGGCCCGCATCTCTTTATTCACAATTGGAAGGCGGGCAATTGCCCGTTCATAATCCGTAACCTTGGCCCAATTCTGCAATGCGGAATAGAAGATGTCGCCCCCCGTAATCATCCGAGAGGAGCAGTTTCGGATTTCTTGAGCCGACAGAAGCGAGCCACCCGTGTTCAAGCGCTTGAACATCTCGTATTTGACGAATTGATCGCCTGACTTTTTGATGATGATGGCTCGGATAGGCGTTCTCTTGATCTTAAGCTTAAGTGAGGTCGAAAGATCATCAAAACGAACGCCGTTCAGCTCTTTAAGGATGTCACAACCTTCAAGGACCAACTCCGGTTGCGCAATCGCGTCGTGGTCAAGGAATTGAAGCACCGAGCTTGTCCGCTGCAGCCCATCTATCAATTCCAAGACGTTATCTTCGTTCTCAACCAAGAAAATGGGGGGGATAGGAAGCCGCAGTAATACGGACTCGATCAACCGCGATC
>CAIYDQ010000206.1 GCA_903925075.1 uncultured Geobacter sp. | reverse complement strand
GTCGGTAAGCATGCCGGACCTCAGTTCGAGAAATAGCTTTCGTGTCTGGTACTCTAATGAGCAGGAGAGCACTTTAGCATCTTTTTCGCTGGAAGTCTTCAGGCTCTTGTAGATTCTTGAATGGGGGAATAGGTGCAGCAGATCAGCCGGAACGCGGCACATGTATTGGTAGCGAGTTCCGCGTTTGATGAGGTGGGGGATGCCCATAGTTACACCCGAAATGTCTGCAATTTGTTATGCAAACACCAAATACGGATGTAACTATGGGTAATTAAAGAAATGGTGGGCGGGATGGGATTCGAACCCATGACCCCTGGCTTCGGAGGCCAGTACTCTATCCAACTGAGCTACCCGCCCGTGAACGACTACCTTTACACAATTTTCACCAAGAACTCAAGTTTTTAATTCTTCACTTCCTTTCCCCGGCACTGCCCTCCTGTGCGGCTATTTCGCGGCCGAACCGTAGACCGGTACGGTGATCTCCTTTTTCTGCGGGGAGTTGGTGAGTATGTGCAGATAGCCGCTCAACACTTTCGCCTCCGGTCGCGCCGTGACTGACAGTTCGATAGTTCCGGTTTCTCCCGGCTTTAGCTCCGCTTTCTTAATGCTCGCCTTGATCTGCAGCGAGGCGGAACTGGCGTTGACGGAGAGGAGCTTCACGCTGCTTCCCCCCATGTTGGTCACGGTGATGATCCCCTGCTTCGCCACCGTGGTTGCGATCGGCCCCAGGTTCAATTGCCGGGGCGTTACCTGCAACGCTTCCACGACGTTGCCTTCAAGTTTGAAGGTGTAGTTGGGGGATTTGCCGGCATTGGTCGCCATGGCCACGGTCTTTTGCACGTTGCCGGAAAAGTTGCTGGAGTCGAAGCTCACTTGGATCTCGGCGCTTTTGCCCGGAGCGACCAGCGCCGCGGACGGCTTGGCCGCGGTGCAGCCGCAGGAGGCGGTCAACTGTTTGATCTGCAGCGGCGCGTCGCCGACGTTCTTGACGACGAAGTTGTGTTGCACCGTTTTTCCCTGGGTGACCGAACCGAAGTTGAAGCTTCCCTGTTCCACCGCCAACTCGGGCGCGGCGCAGGCAGCGGCCGCGAAAATCAGGTTCGCCAGCAGGGTTGCTGCGTGCAGGTAGTTTTTCATGAAATGGCCCCTTTTGCTATTTCGGACTGTATTTTGGGCTATTTATAGCACAAAGCCGCCGGCGAGGCCAGAATGATTTGACACTGCAAATGGCATCTGCTATAGAAAAATCGGGAGAAATCTAATGGAATTGCAGACATACCGGTTGCCGGAGGGGCTCGACCTGCGGATACTCTACTCGGGGGAACGCATCGCGTCGGAGGTTTCCCGGCTAGCCGCCGAAATAAGCGCCTTTTATGCGGATAAAGACCTTTTGGTCGTGGTAGTGCTGAAAGGCGCTTTCTTTTTCGCCGCCGACCTGCTGCGCGCCTTGCGAATCCCGGTACAGGTGGATTTTTTATCGCTTTCCAGTTATGATGGACAGCTGTCCACTGGAAATGTCACGCTGAAGAGGGATTTGGCCACCGATGTCGCGGGCAGGGACGTGCTGGTGGTCGAGGACATCATCGACACGGGGCTCACCCTCGCTTTCCTGACTGACCTGCTGCGGCAACGGGGGGTCCGAAGCCTCCGCGTCTGTACGCTCATCGACAAAAAACGGCACCGCGCGGCTGAGGTGACTCCCGACTACCTCGGCATCTCCTGCGACGACGGATTTCTGGTCGGCTACGGCCTGGATCTGGACGAGCGGCTGCGAGAGCTGCCGGCAATATACGAAGTTATTGAAAATCCACTCGGAGGGGTTGAATGATACTCCAATGCGATCAATGCAATACAAGGTTCCGACTGGACGAAGCCAAGCTTAAGCCGGGAGGGGTGAAGGTTCGCTGTTCCAAGTGCCGCCACGTATTCCTGGCGGGCGCCGAGCAAAAGCTGGAGGAGTCGGAATTCGACTCCATCTTGTCCGGTCTGGGCGCGCCCGTTCCCGAAAAACGGCCGGAGGCCGCGCCGGCTCGACCGGAGGCTGCTCCTTTCGCCGCCCCGGAGCCTGCAACCGGCAGGGCGGCCGTTCCCTCGCCAGCCGAGTTCCCCGATTTCGGCTCCTTTGATCTTGCCGCCGACGCCGGCGCGCAGCAGGCGAAGGGTGCTGAGCTCGCCGGCGCGAGCGGCGGGTTCAACGACTTCGATTTTTCCCCCGAGCCGCTGAAGGGGGAGGAGGCCCAGCCCGCCGCGGCTCCCCCGGGGGGTGATTTCGGCGACTTCTCTTTCCTCGATCAGACGGCTTCGCAGGGGCAAGGTTCCGCCCCCGGCGAGACCTTCGATTTCGGCGAAATCTCCCTGGCGGCGGATGCCGTCGCTCCGGCGAGCGCGGCGACCCCTCCCGCAGCCAAGGGACTGGAGTTCTCCGAATTCGACTTCAACGAGTCGCCCGTGCTGCAAACGCCGGAAACCGCGGCTCCTGCCAAACAGGAATTCGATTTCGGAGAGTTCAGCTTCAACGACGAGCCCGCGGTAAGCGCTCAGCAGCCGCCGGTCGCCGAGAAGGAGGCGCTTGATTTCGGCGAGTTCTCCTTTGACGACCAACCGTCGGCCGGCGATCGGCAGGCCGCCCCAGCAGCGGCGAACGCCATGGATTTCGGCGAATTCTCCTTCGGCGACGAGCCGGCCGCAGGCGGCGGCTCCGGCGTCCCTGCGGCGGCTGATCCCATGGATTTCGGCAACTTCTCCTTTGGAGAGGAATCGCCCGCGGGCGCCAAGCAAGTTGCCCCTGCGGCGTCGGATGCCATGGATTACGGCGACTTCTCCTTCGGGGACGAACCGGCCGCAGGCGAAAAGCAGGCCGCTCCCGCCACGGGGGATGCCTTCGATTTCGGCGAGTTTTTCTCCGACCAGCCGGCGGCAAGCAGCGCCAAGCCAGCGCCTGCCGCGGAAGTCGCGCTTGATTTCGGCGAGTTTTCTCTTGCGGAGCCGGCAGTCGCCGCTGCCGCGCCTGCTCCCGCCGCTCCTGCCGCGCCTGACGCTCTGGATTTCGGCGAATTTTCCTTTTCCGACGCGCCCGCCGCGGGCAACGCGCAGGCGGCCGCGGCCGGCAACGACGCCTTCGCTTTCGACGATTTCTCTTTTGCCGAGGAAGCGCCCGCCAAGAGCCAGCCGGCCGCTCCGGCAGCGGAAGATGCCTTCGAGTTCGGGGAATTCAGCTTTGCCGACGAACCTCCTCCCGTTCCCGCTCCGAGCAAAGGAGCCGCTGCAGTTGGCGTTTCCGATGATCCCTTTTCCTTTGCCGAACAGGCGCCGACAGGCGAGGCGGCAGCCTCCGTGCCCGACGACTTTTTCAATCTCGGCGAATTTTCCTTTTCCGGCGATTTCCCGGACGAGCCGGCCGGTCCGGAAAAGTCGGCGCCAAAGCCCGAACCTGTCCAAAAGCCGGCGATTCCCGCGGCCGTCGCGCCGGCCCCCCCGGCTGACGACGACTGGCGGCCGCCGCCTGCCCCGCCTGCCCCTCCGGCCCCTCCGGCCCCTCCGGTATCGGATGCCAAGAAGCGCGCTCAGGAGGCGACCCTTGAATTCAGTTTCGGCGCCACGTCTGCGACCGTTGCGGTCCCCGAGGTAGCGGACGAGGAAATGCCGCCGTTCGGCGTGTCGACAAGGCGCAAGGGGCGCTCGTTGCTGACCGTTTCGGTCGTCGCCGTTTCCGTGTTCGTCATCGTCGCCTTGACCGGCGCGGGACTGTATCTGCTGCAAAGCGGACCGGCCGCCCTGCATAAGTTCGACCAGTTGGGGCTTGGCTTCGTCGGCAAGTGGTTCGGCATGGAAAGTCCGGAGGAGGGTCGCATCACCATCAGGAACCCGCTGGCTTCGTTCCATCAGAACAGGGAAGCCGGCGAGATTTTCGTAGTCACCGGGCAAGTGGTGAACTCATACCGGAAGGCGCGCGCCTCCATTCATGTCAAGGTGAGCCTGTTTGACCAAAAAGGCGCGATCTTGCTGCAAAGGACCGCCTATTGCGGCAACAAGCTCTCCAACGAACAGCTTGAGACCCTGCCGATGGCAAAGATCGAGTCCATCATGAACAACCAGTTCGGCGATTCCCTCGCCAACCTGGGCGTTCAACCGGGCCACGTCATCGGCTTTGTGGTGGCGGTCGCCAACGTCCCCAAAGAGGCGGTCGATTTCGGCGTCGAGGTGGTTGGCTCGACCGTGGCCGGGCAGTAAGAGCCATCGGATTAGAACGGAGGGGGATCTTGATGACAAAAACGGTGCTGATCACAGGCGCCTCGTCCGGTTTCGGCGCCGCCTGCGCCCGCGCTTTCGCCAAGCTCGGCTGCAAGCTGGTGCTGTGCGCGCGGCGCGGCGAAGCGTTGCAACTGCTGCGGCAGGAACTGGCTCCGCTTGTTGCGGTGCACGTCTTCACGCTGGACGTGCGCGATCGAGAGGCGGTGGCCGCGGCCTTTGCCGCGCTCCCTGCGGAGTTTTCCGAAGTGGACCTGCTGGTCAACAACGCGGGGCTGGCGCTCGGCTTGGAGCCCGCCCATCAGGCTTCCCTTGACGACTGGGACACCATGGTCGACACCAACGTCAAGGGGTTGATGTACTGCACCCGCGCGCTACTGCCGGGCATGGTGGATCGCAACCGGGGGCACGTCGTCAACATCGGTTCGGTGGCCGGCAGCTGGCCGTATCCCGGCGGCAACGTTTACGGCGCGAGCAAGGCCTTTGTGCAACAGTTCTCCAGAAACCTGCGCTCCGACCTGCTCGGCACCCGGGTCCGGGTCACCAACATAGCTCCCGGCATGGCCGAAACGGAATTCTCCCAAGTCCGCTTCAAAGGCGACGACGACAAGGCGCAGCGCGTCTACGCGGGGACCGAGCCGCTGAGCGCCGAGGACATCGCCGACGTCGTGGTCTGGGTATCGTCGGTTCCTGGGCGGGTCAACATCAACAGCATCGAGGTCATGTCCGTCAGCCAGGCCTGGGGCCCCCTTGCCGTGAATCGCGGCGGCCGCGAAGGGTAGGGCGGCCGCGCTCAACCATCTCTCACCACCTCTCCGACCCCTTCCTTTAAACCTAAAAAAAAATCAGTTGGCCACAAAAATGCACAAAAAGCACAAAAAAAATCCGGTGTTACGTCTATAAAACGTACCAACCAAAATGGTTCCATATAAAATCCTGTTTTTGTGACTTTTGCGCCTTTTTGCGGCTGCGGGTTTATCCGGATTAACGCGCTCCCTGCTCCCTCCCCATGAAAAAGTTTCTCCCGCCATTGCCGTGCAACAACAATCAGGTAAAGTTATGGCTGGAAAATTGGTAAGGTTGCCGTCGCGTTCTCATTGGCCGGCCGCGGTCCGCGCCAAGAAGACTGGAGGTGCCCAATATATGCATAAAATTTCTTATAGTTGCGAGGTGCATGCTCCACTCGACACGGTATGGAAGCTGTTGGTGGATAAGGTGGAAAAGCCGCAGACCTATCTGCCGGGGGTGGTCCAATCGCGCATACTGCAGCACTACGGCAACGGCGTGTTGCGGGAGCTCAAGGGCGACGGCCTGCAGATCAAGGAAAAGGTGGTGATCGACAAGGGGCACGGGGAGGTCCACTACTTCCTGCTGGAGCACCCGCTCTTCACGGGTCGGGTGGTGAACCGGGTGGTTCCCTCCTCGGTGCAAAGCCCGGTCGCCCCCCAGCTTTTGACCATCGAGGTGGACTGGCTGCCCAAGAACGAGCAGGCGGAGCGCCTGATCCGCACCGCCATCCCCGATCAAATCCAAGCCGAAGCGCTTATCCTGAAACAGGCGGCGGAAGCCATGGAAAAGGAGACGTCGCAGCCCTTTGACGCCTCGTATGCCTTCGGCGTCACCCTGGCGCTCCCCTTCGCGGAAACGGTCGCCCGCGTGCAGGAGGAACTGCAAAAGGAGGGGTTCGGCATCGTTTCCGAGATCGACGTGAAACAGAAATTCCGCGAGAAGCTGCACAAGGAATTTCGCGACTACCTGATTCTGGGAGCCTGTAATCCGGGCCTCGCGTATCAGGCCTTTGGCGTAGAACTCAACATCGGCACACTGCTTCCTTGCAACGTGGCAGTTTACGCGCTTTCAGAGGGGCGCACCTCGGTCATGGCCATGGATCCGGTGGCCGTGTTTGCCCTGGCGGGCAAGGAGCAACTGAGCGAGTTGGCCGAGACCGTGAAGCAGAGCATGCAGAGGGTGATTGCCGCCCTTTAGGGAGCTGGGCCACATACCATACAAAAAGGTGGTGCGATCATGAACGTACTGGAATTTGCCCTGAAAATGGAAGCCGACGGAAAAACCTACTATGAAAAGCTGGCGGCGGAGAGCGACGAGAAGGAGCTGAAAAACCTCTTCACCTTGCTGGCCCAGGCGGAGCAGACCCACCACGACGCCCTGTCGGCCAGGAAGAACGAGGCGGCCTACGCCATGCTGGAGAGCAAGGTCCTGGAGCAGGCGAAAAACATCTTTCAGCGCCTGTTGGAGATGAAGGGGAAGGGGAGCTTCCGGGTCGATACCGACGGCTATCGCCACGCCATCAAGGCCGAAGAGCAGAGCATCAGCTTCTATCGGAATGCGGCCGAAAAAGAAAAGAATCCGGAGGTGCGGCGCCTGCTGCAGGCGTTGGCGGAAGAAGAGAGCATCCATCTGAACATCATCGAGAACATCTACGATTTTGTCGAGACTCCGAAGTGTTTTCTCGCCTGGCGTGAGTTCAGCAATCTCAGAGAGCTATAAGCGCCGCCGCCGGCGGGCCGTCAGACCCGCCTTGGTGCCGGTTCCCCCCGTGACGACCCGCCGCCTGCGCCGAGGCCGGTCCGGCGCCGGCCGGCCGCGCGCTCCCGGCTTGCCCGCGGTCGGAGCGTTACGCTGGGCGGCACCCGTCGAGCGCCCATCGAGCGCCTGCCTGACGCAAAGTGCTGTACGAAGCACCCGCGGAAGGAGCAAAATATCCTTGTGGTGCGCGCCGAGCCGCGGCACCGGATCAGGCAACGCTGAAGGAGAGGCGACATGGGACGAAATCTTGCCACAAAAATATTGGCCGATCACCTGGTCGAAGGGGAACTGATCCCGGGCCGGGAAATCGCATTGAAAATAGACCAGACCCTGCTGCAGGACGCGACCGGCACCATGGCCATGCTGGAGTTTATCGCCACCGGCATCGACCGGGTCAAGGTGGAGCTGGCCGCCCAGTACATCGACCACAACCTGCTGCAGACCGACAACAAGAACGCCGACGACCACGCCTTTTTGGCCAGCGCGGCGCAGAAATTCGGCATCCACCTCTCCAAGCCGGGCAACGGGGTCTCCCACCAGGTCCACCTTGAGCGCTTCGGGGTGCCGGGGACGACGCTTCTGGGAGCCGACTCCCATACGCCCACCGCCGCGGGTTTGGGGATGCTGGCCATCGGCGCCGGCGGGCTGGACGTGGCGCTCGCCATGGCGGGCCGCCCCTTTAACCTCCCCTGCCCGCGCATCTGGGGGGTGAAACTCACCGGCGAGCTGCAGCCCTGGGTTTCCGGCAAGGATCTGATCCTGGAACTGCTCCGGCGCCATACGGTGAAGGGGGGGGTGGGGAAGATCATCGAGTACTACGGTCCGGGAGTGGCGACGCTTTCGGCCACCGATCGCGCCACCATCGGCAACATGGGGGCGGAACTGGGCGCCACCAGCAGCGTCTTTCCCAGCGACCGGCGCACCCTTGAGTTCCTGGAGGCCCAGGGGCGCGGCGACGTCTGGCGGGAATTGGCCGCCGACCCGGACGCCGGCTACGACGACTACGAAGAGATCGACCTCTCCCGGATCGAGCCGATGATCGCCTGTCCGTCCTCGCCCGACAACGTGGTGAGGGTGGCCGAGATCGAGGGGCTGAAGGTGGACCAGGTGATCGTCGGCAGCTCGGTGAACTCGTCCTTTCGCGACCTGATGACGGTCTGCAGGGTGCTGGACGGCAGGAAGATCGCGCCGCAGCTCTCCTTCCACATCAACCCCGGCAGCCGGCAGGTGCTGGAGAACGTGGTGGCCCAGGGTGGCTTTATCATGCTCCTTTTGGCGGGCGCGCAGGTGCACCAGCCGGGATGCCTCGGCTGCATCGGCATGGGGCAGGCGCCCGGCACCAACCAGGTATCGCTGCGGACCTTCCCGCGCAACTTTCCCGGCAGAAGCGGCACCCTGGAGGACCGGGTCTATCTCTGCTCGCCCGAGACCGCCGTGGCCGCAGGCGTCTTCGGCGTGGTCACCGATCCGCGCAAGCTCGCGGAGCTCCTTCCCTGGCCGGCCGTGCAAAACCCTGAGCGCTACCTGGTGGACGACGCCGGCATCGCTGCGCCGCCTGCGGACGGCAGCACCGTGGAGATCGTCACCGGACCGAACATCGTGCCCTTCCCGGACTTCGCGGCACTTCCCGATCAGCTCGATCTGGAGGTGATCATCAAGGTGGGGGACAACGTCTCCACCGACGCCATCATGCCGGCGGGCAACAAGGTGCTCCCCTTCCGCAGCAACATACCTGCCATCAGCCGCTTCGTCTTCGAGCAGATCGACCCGGAATTCCCGCAACGCGCGGCGGCCAAGGGGGACGGGGCCGTGGTCGGCGGTGGAAATTACGGCCAGGGCTCCTCACGGGAACATGCGGCGCTGGCGCCCCGCTATCTGGGGATCAGGGCCAAGATCGCCAAGAGCTTCGCCAGGATCCACCGCGCCAATCTGATCAACTTCGGCATCCTGCCGCTCACCTTCAAGGACCCGGCCGACTACGACCGTCTGCGGCAGGGCGACCGGCTCCGGATCGCCGGGGTGCGGGAACTGGTTGCGGCGGGGGCGACCGAGATCCCGGTGCGCGTCGAAGGGGGCGAGATCGTGACGCTGCTCGACGCCACCGAGCGCGAGCGGCGGGAGCTTGTGGCCGGCAGCCTCTTGAACTTAGTCAAGGAGGAGCATCATGGAAGCAAGCCTTAGAGAGCTGCTTTCCGAAGGAGAGCTGATCGAATTCTACCGGCAGATGGTGCTGTGCCGCGAGTTCGAAGAGAGCTGCGCCGAGCAGTACTCCAGGGGAGAGATCACCGGCTTCTTGCATCTCTACAGCGGACAGGAGGCGGTCGCGGTCGGCTGCACCGCGGCGCTGCACAAGAACGACTACATCCTTTCCGCCTACCGCGATCACGCCCAAGCCATCGTGCGCGGCGCCGATCCCAAACGGGTGATGGCCGAGCTGTTCGGCAGGGCGACCGGCATCTGCAAGGGAAAGGGCGGATCGATGCATCTCTTCGCGCCGGAGTTGAACTTCATGGGAGGGTACGCCATCGTGGGCGGGCAGTTCCCGATCGCGGTCGGACTTTCCTGGGCCAGCCAGTTGCGCGAAGAGGACCGGGTCACCGCCTGCTTCTTCGGGGACGGCTCCATGAACCAGGGGACCTTCCACGAGTCGCTCAACTGGGCGAGGCTTTGGGAGCTGCCGATGCTGTTCGTCTGCGAGAACAACTTCTACGGGATCGGCACCGAGGTGCACCGCGCCTCCGCCCAGTCCGCGCTGCACCGGCGCACCTGCGGCTACGACATCCCCAGCGAAAAGGTGGACGGCATGGATGTGATCGCCGTCTACCAGGCGACCAAGCGGGCGGCGGAATGGGTGCGGGAGAGGCAGCGCCCCTATTTCATCGAGGCGGTCACCTATCGTTTCCGCGGCCACTCCATGTCCGATCCCGCCAAGTATCGCAGCGTGTCCGAGCACGAGGTCTGGAAGAGCCGCGACCCGATTCCCAACCTCTCCCGCCGGCTCCTGGCCGAGGGGATAGCGAGCGAGGCGCAGCTCGACGAGATAAGGGATCGCTGCACGGCGCAGGTGGAGGAGGCGGTGCAGTACGCCGCCGACTCGCCCTGGCCCGAGGACGGCGAGGTCTGGGAGGATATTTATGTCTGAGATGACGTACCGCGACGCCATCAACCTCGCACTGAAGGAAGAGATGCGCCGAGACCGGTCGGTGGTCGTCTACGGCGAGGACGTGGCGCTCTACGAGGGGGCCTTCAAGGTAACCCGGGGGCTCTTGTCCGAGTTCGGCGAGGAGCGGGTGCGGGACTGCCCGATTTCGGAAAACACCATTGTCGGCGTGGCGGTCGGCGCGGCCATGGGGGGCGTGCGCCCGGTGGCCGAGTTGATGACGGTGAACTTCGCCCTCTTGGCCATGGACCAGATCGTGAACCACCTGGCCAAGGTGCGCTACATGTTCGGCGGCCAGCTTACCGTCCCGGTGGTGATCCGCATGCCCGGCGGGGGGGGGAGTCAGCTGGGGGCCCAGCATTCGCAGAGTCTGGAGAGTTACTTCATGCACTGTCCCGGCCTGCGCGTCGCCTATCCCGCGGCCCCGGCGGACGCCAAGGGGCTCTTGAAAACCGCGATCCGCGACAACAACCCGGTGATCTTCCTGGAACACGAACTCTTGTACAACAGCAAGGGGGAGGTATCGGAGGACCCGGAATTCCTGGTGCCGTTCGGCAAGGCGGCGGTCCTGCGGGAGGGGAGCGCGGCGACCCTGGTGGGTTATGGCCGCATGTCGATCCTGTGTCTGCAGGCGGCCCAGTTGCTGGAAAAGGAAGGGGTCTCCTGCGAAGTGATCGATCTGCGCACCTTGTGCCCGCTGGACGGCGAAACCATGCTGGCGTCGGTGCTGAAGACCGGGCGGGCGGTGGTGGTGGAGGAATGCTGGCGCAGCGCGGGGCTTGGGGGCGATATCGCCTCGCGCATCTACGAGCGCTGCTTCGACACGCTGCTGGCGCCGGTCAAGCGCATCTCCGGGCTGGACGTGCCGATGCCCTACTCGCGCAAGATCGAAAAGCTCTGCATCCCGCAAGTGGAGGGGATCGTGCAGGGGGTGCGCGACCTTTTGGCGCAATCCTACTGATCGTTTTAAGGTTTAATTCTGAAAATGCCATAGCCGGGCGCCGGGTCTGAACCCGCCCCTACAGGAGCTGCCCATGAGCGATATCGTCATGCCGAAACTTTCCGACACCATGACCGAGGGGAGGCTGGTCTCCTGGAAAAAACGGGTAGGGGAGACGGTCCGGCGCGGAGACGTGCTGGCCGAAGTGGAGACCGACAAGGCGAATATGGAGCTTGAAGCCTTCGTCTCCGGAGAGCTGCTGGAAATTAAAGTTGAGGCCGGGGAGATGGCGTCGGTGGGGGCCGTGATCGCGGTGATCGGCAAGGCAGCGGAAAAGGGGGGGCAGCCGGCGCAGCCGGCAGCAGCAGCCCCGCCCAAGGCTGAGCCTGCCGCAGGCGCACCGCCGGCGGCTCCGGCGGCAGCGGAAGCCAAACCTGCGCCGGCTGTAGCCGAACCCAAACTTGCGGAAGCGGAAGCCAAAGCTGCGCCGACGGTATCTGAGGCTGCCGGGACCAAGCCCCCGGAGGTGCCTGGCCCCTCCGATTTCAAGCAAGACGAGGCCCAAGCCCCCGTCGCGCCGCTGGCCCCGGCAACCGGCGAGGCTCAGGCCGCACCGGTTTCACCGTCGACTGGCGACGAGGCCGGCGTTGCTGCCGCCATTGACGAGTCTGCCCAGCCTCAAGCGGAGAACCCCGAAGCCCCGGCTCCGCCGGAAAGCCGCGAGCGGGCGGCGCCGGTGGTGCGCCGCCGAGCGCGGGAACTTGGCGTCGAGCTGTCTTCGGTCCAGGGGAGCGGGCCGGATGGTCGCATCCTGCTGCAGGATTTGGAGCAGCGCGAGACCACGCCGGTCGAGTCGAGGGAGTCGCAGCCGGCCGTCGCCCGGGCCGCATCCGCCGCTCCTGCCGCTCCTACAGACGGGCCGGCAGCAGGGGAGGGCGCCGCGCCTCTGTCCAGACTTCGGGCCGCCATTGCCAAAACCGTCAGCGAATCGTGGCGCTCGATACCGCATTTCACCGTGACCATGGACCTGCAGATGGACGAGTCCGAGGCGGTCAGGCAGCAATTAAAGCAAAGCGGCGTGGCGGTAACTGTGACCGATCTGCTGGTGAAGGGGGTGTCGCTTGCCTTGCAGAAATTTCCGCAGCTCAACGCCTCTTTTGCCGCTGACGGCGTGCATCGGCATGAAGAGGTCAACATTGGCGTCGCGGTGGCGGTGACGGACGGCGTGCTGATACCGGTGGTCAGGGGGTGTCAGCGACTTTCTTTGCCGGAGATCGGCAAAGCCTCCCGCGATCTGGCGGAGCGAGCCCGCGCCGGCTCGCTGAGCGAAAAGGAGATGAGCGGCGGCACCTTCTCGGTCTCGAACCTGGGGATGTACGGGGTAAGCCAGTTCACCGCCATCATCTACCCTTCGCACGCCGCGGTTTTGGCCGTCGGCGCCGTGCTCGACACGGTAGTGGTGCGCGCCGGTGCTCCCGCCTGCGCCAAGGTCATGAAGGTGACGCTTTCCGCCGATCACCGGCTGGTCGATGGTGCCTACGCCGCCCAGTTCCTGGCGGAACTGAAGGCCGTTATGGAGAGTCCGGTTCGGCTGTTGATCTGATTTCCGCGGCATTCATATCTCTTGCTTTTGTCCCACGACACATCCTCGTTATGATAATCGTTCCCACGCTTCCACGTGGGAACGATTATCTCCCCGCATACGACCCTCCTATCTCTTTCAACCAGTTGCATTGCCGCCTTCTTTAGGCTAATTTACCCGCGTTGGCTATGCACATATCACTGTTCGAGGAGATAGCGATGGATCAGCAATTGAAAGAGGCAATTGGTCTCGCAGTCACCCGCGAGTCGTATGCTCAGCTACTTGGGATTGAACTGGTGGAGCTTGATATGGGGTACTCTGCGGTAGAGATGGACTATGATCCGGACAGAATGAATAACATCTTCGCGCGGGCGCATGGGGGTGCGATCTTCGCCTTGATAGACGAGGCCTTCGAAACCGCGGGCCAGACCTGCGGCAGCGTGACGGTCGGCCTCAATGTCAACGTGAATTATGTGGCGAGTCCTGAGATCGGAGCCAGGCTGCGGGCTGAGGCGCGCGAGGTGAGCAGCACGAAGCGAACCGCGAGCTACGACATTCGGGTGACCGACCAGGAGGGGCGTTTGCTGGCGAGTTGCCAGGCGCTGGGCTTTCGCACGGGGAAACCGCTTCCTTTCCTGTGAAGGCCGCACCGGCGAGGCTCTTGCCGTCCAGAGCTGTGCCTGCCCGATAACTCCGTACCTGTTCAACACCCATTTCCGTAGGTCGCGTTGAGCTACGAAACGCGACGTCGCAACGATGCCACGGTGGCAATGTCGCGTTTCACGATGAAGCCGTTCAACACGACCTACAGATGTGCAAAGTCGCTAGCTGAGACGGTGAATAGTTACGAAAATCCCTTTATGACGCTGAGCCGGGTTGTCGTCCGAGTGTACAAAATTTCGGACGCGGTGTAACATATTGATTGGCGTATGTCAGGACTGCTTGAGGCGGCCAAGGAGGTAGTATGCGAAAACATCTGTGTCAATTGTCAGTTCCAGCTTTACTGCTGGCGGTGGCCCTGATTGGCGGGACTGTCAACGACGCGGCGGCGGATGTGAGAGTCAACGTGAACCTGGGCCCGCCGCCGATCGTTGTCAACGAGCCCCCTGATTTGGTCATGGTTCCCGAATCCAACGTCTACTTCGTGCCCGGCTATGACTTCGATATCTTCTACTATGGAGGTTACTGGTGGTCTCCGCGCGGCGATCGCTGGTATCGAGCCCGCGAATACAACGGGCCTTGGCGCGGGATATCGAGGCGCTATGTCCCCAGGCCGGTATTCGGCGTTCCCAGGGACTACCGGCGAGTCTATTATGGAGAACACAGGATACCTTACGGCCAGTGGAAGAGGGACTGGAGAGATCATGACCGGGGTAGGGGAAGGGAATGGGAAGAGCACCGGGATCGCGGTGAACACAGGGGATGGGAAGGCGAACACGGCGACCGAGGCGAGCACAGGGGCCGCTGAACAGGGCCGCTGAACAGGGCCGCTGAACAGGGCCGCTCCGGCGATTAACAAATCCCACGGATGCCTCAAATTCCACGGGATGACGGAATAACGAATTCCACGTATGACGGATGGGACAGGAAAAAAGATGCGGAGCCGGCTGCCAGGTTCCGCATCTTTGTTTTCATCTCTCTCCCCGCGTGCTCAATCGGCGAATTTGAGCGCCGACAACCAGGCGGCGAGCATGATCGAGGCGCTCAGCAGCGCGAAGAGCGCATTGACCAGGCGTCTTGGTCGGCCGAACTGTCCCACCAGATATTCCGCCGGCAATCCCAAGCCGAATCCGAACAGAAACCCGAACAGGTGAGCACCCAGGTCGGTCTGTTTTCCTTCGCTGCCGAGCAGCGCCAGCAAAGAGAGTGCGGCGGCGACCGGCAACGGCCAGCGCCTGCGCAGGTGATGCCGGTAACGCATGACGCTGACGGCGCCCAGAATGCCGACGGCCCCGAAGACGGCGGTGGAAGAGCCGATCGAGCTGTGGCTGGGCAATTGGGCGTAGGCGTTGGCGAGATTGCCGAGCATGCCGGAGGCAAGGAGCAGGCTCCAGGCGAGACCGGAGCCAAGGTCGCGGCAGAGGTAAACGATGAAGAAGCCTCCGATGGCCAGGTTGCTGAAAAGGTGCAGCCAATCGGCATGCAGGGTGAGCGCGGTGGCCAGCCGCCACCACTCGCCTCTCAGGATCTCGCTGCCGTGGGCATTGCCGATTTCCACCCAGTCGACGGGGTGGCGGCCCCAGATGGCGAGGTCGAGGCCGGTTAGGTTGTAAAAGGTGGCGAGCAGGATCAGGACCGACAGCGTGGGCAGGGTGTTCTCGATCATCGGGCGCACGGGCGGCAGCAGCGGGGGCCAATTGCGGTTCTCCTCCACGAAAAGGCGCAGTTCGCGGCAGGCGTTTTCCAGGGAGGGAGCGGGGACCAGCACCTGCCAGCCGTTTTCGCCTTTTTCCACCGCGGCTTCCAGGTAGCGCGAGGCGAGTACGAGCGCCCAGAGGCGCGCGCGCCGCTCGGTCAGGGCTTTGGGGCCGACGGCGTCGACCCGGTCCACGGGTATTTCCAGCCACTCTTGTTCCTGCTCGGGCTCTTGGGTATGTTCCGGCTCCAGATCCATGCCGCCCAGTATCGCAGATGATTTGTTGCAGGTCACTAAGAAATTGCCGATCGACGGCTTTCGTGCGAGATGAAGTAGGAACTCTCGCCCGCTCAACGGGAAGGAGGCTTGGTCGTTGCGGCCACGGGCTGCACCAGCTCGCCTTCGGTAAGGCCGGTGCCGGGATTAAGCGCGATCCGCTCCCCTTCCTGTACTCCTTCGGCCAGCCTTAGCTGTTTTCCGTCGCTGTCGGCGACTGTCACCTGCCGGAAATGCACCCTGTTGTCGTTGGTCACTACCGCCACAAAACTCTTTTCCTCCCGTGTGTAAACGGCGGTCGCCGGCACCTGCACATAGGGAGGCGCGGCGAGGGTGAGGGTCGCCTGGACGAATCCTCCCGCCAAAAGCCTCTGCCGGCTGTTGTCCAGATCGAGTTCGCAGAGCATGGTGCGGCTTCTCGGGTCAAGCTCGCCGCTGATCCTGCTCACTCGGGCGGGAAACTTCTGATCCGGCCGCGCCGCGTCGACTACCAGCGCCCGATTGCCCAGTCGCACCTGCGCCGCGATCTTCTGGTCGAGGTACAGGTAGATCCTGAGGCGGTCTATTCTCGACAGGGTGACAATGGGGAGCGCCGTGGTCTGGCCGGTGGCGGCGCTTTGCATCAGGGCGCCGGGGTCCGCGAAACGGGCGGTCACCACGCCCGCGAAGGGCGCCCTGATCACCAGGTATTCTTTCTGGGCTCTCAGCGCCGCGGCGTTCGCTTCTGCGCTTTTGGCCGCGGCCTGCGCGTCTTCGCCTTCCTGGCGCGAGACAATGCCGTCGTGCAGCAGGGCGAGTTCGCGGGCGGCGAAGGCCCGCTTGTTTTTGGCGTCGGCAAGCGCGGCCAGGTACTGACTGTCCAACTCCGGTGACTCTATCCGGGCCAGCAACTCGCCGGACTCGACCCGGTCCCCCTTGTCGACCGGTATCTCCTTCAGGTAACCGCTCACCTTGGCATAAAGGGTCACGCTGGCATAGGGGCGCGCCTCGCCGGTCAGCGTCACTTGGCGCTCTTCGGCGCCGCGGGTGGCCGTGGCGACCTGCACGCGCGCCCCTGCCTTCAACTCTGTCTGCCGGCTCTTCAGCTCCTTCTGCACCGACCTGTGCCGGAAAAACAGTAACAGGACGACGAGGATCAGGCAGATCGACACCGCCGCAACGCCGAGCAGGTAAACCAGCTTCGCCGTGGATTTCTTGCCGCTCTCAGCCATCGCCGCCTCCGGTTTCTTCCGCCAATTCCTTTTGCAGCCGCTCGTCCAAAAGGTGCTTTGCCGGCAGCTTGGTTCTCAGCAGGGAATAGACGACGGGCACCACGAAAAGCGTGACCACCGTCGCCAGCAGCAGCCCCCCGATCACCGCCCTGCCCAGCGGCGCATTCTGCTCCCCGGCCTCGCCCAGCGCCAGCGCCATCGGCGCCATGCCGATGATCATGGCCAGCGCCGTCATCAGCACGGGCCTAAGCCGCGTCTTGCCGGCCGCCAGCGCCGCCTCGACCGGCGTGATCCCCTGTTCCACCCGGATGTCATTGGCGAAGCTCACCAGCAGGATCGAGTTGGAGGTGGCGATGCCGACCGCCATGATCGATCCCATCAGCGACTCGACGTTGATGGTGGTGCCGGTCAGCGCCAGCATCCAGAGTATGCCGACCAGCGCTCCGGGGACCGCCATCATGATGATGAAGGGATCGATCCAGGATTGAAACAGCACCACCATCAGGAAATAGACGAGCAGTATGGCGAGCACCAGGCCGAGTGCCAGGCTCCGGAACGATTGGGTCATCACCTCGTCTTGGCCTCTCAGGGTGATCTTCATGCCCGCAGGAAGCGTCCCCAGCGCGGCGATCGCCGCCCGTATCCTTTTGGAAACCGAGCCCAGGTCCTGCCCTTCCACGCTTCCCTCCACGTCCAGCACCCGCTGCACCGTGTAGTGGGTGATGTTTTCGGCGCTCACCCGGTGCGAGACGGAAGCGAGGTTTCCCAAGGGCTGGGCCGGAGCTTGGGGCGCGGCGGAGAGCTCGGTTGGGGGCGGCTCCTGCAAGAGAGTCGCGGAGGCGGAGGAAGGGGTCACCGGCAGGGCGCGCAGCCCCTCCATGCTCGCCAGGTACTGCCGAGGCACCTGGACTGCCACCGTATAGTTGACGTTGTTGATCGGGTTGAGAAAGAAGGAGGGAGCGATCAGCACGCTGGTGGAGAGCGAGATCAAAGCGCTGGTGGCCGCGTCGCGCTCGCTGATGCCGAATTGGGCGGCCCTGCTGCGGTCCACATCCACCTGCAAGGTGGGGTAGTCCAGCACCTGGTTGATATGCACGTCCGCCGCGCCCGGTATGGCGCGCATGGCGTCGCGCAGCTTCAGGGCATAAAGGTAGGAGAGGCTGAGATCTGCCCCTTCGATCTGCACGTCGATCGGCGCGGCGAGCCCGAAGTTGAGCACCTGGGTGACTATGTCGGCGCTCTGGAAGTAGAACCGCGAACCGGGGAACTCGGTCGGGAGCAGCTCGCGCAGCTTCTTTCGGTAGCGCGAGCTGGGGGCGTGCCCGCTTTTCAGCGAAATCAGGATTTCGGCGTCCATGCCGCCGATATTTTCGGTCTGCACGAAGGCGAGGTTGTAGAAGGTCGGTACGCCGATCATGTCGTTCAGCGTTTCCAGCTCCGCAGGGGGAATCACCTGCCGGATGCGCGCCTCCACCTGCTCCACCAGCGTTTCCGTCTCCTCGATCCTGGTGCCGGAGGGAGCGCGCAGGTGCAGTTTCATGATGCCCGCGTCCACGTCGGGAAAGAAATCCGTTCCCACCAAAAAGAGCAGCGGCACGGTCGCAAGCCCTACCAGCAGGGAAACGATCAGGGTGAAGGGGGGGTGCTCCAGCACGGCGGCAAGCAGCCGGCCGTACCCTTCGCGGAAGCGCTCGATACCGCGCTCGCGCCGCCGGTTGGCCTCGCTGAGCCAGCGCCGCAGCGCGCTGCCGCTGCCGTTGTTGCTGTTGCTGTTGCCAACTTTGTCCGGCGGCGCCGCGCCTGCCTCGCCTCGCTTGCGGCGCTCGCCGGCCAGCAACATGCGGGCCAGCACCGGGACCAGGGTCCGGGAGAGCAGGTAGGAGGCGAGCATGGCCGCCACCACGGCGAAGGCGAGCGGAGAGAACAGGTATTTTGCCGGGCCGGTCAAAAGCACCACCGGGAAAAAGACCACGCAGATAGCGAGGGTGGCGACGATGGCGGGCACGGCGATCTGCTGGGCGGAGTCGAGCACCGCCAGCGTGGTCGGTTTGTCCATGGCGAAGTTGCGGTGGATGTTCTCCACCTCGACGGTGGCGTCGTCCACCAGCATGCCGATGGCGAGGGCGAGCCCTCCCAGGGTCATGATGTTGATGGTTTGGCCGGCGAGGTTCAGGGCGATGACGGCGCTGAAGATGGCCAGCGGGATGGAGCTGGCCACGACGATCATCGAGCGCCAGCTCCCCAGGAAGAACAGGATCATCAGCGAAACGAGCAAGGATGCGAGCAGCGCCTCGCGCATCACCCCCTTGACGGCCGCGCGCACGAAGATCGACTGGTCGAAGTCGATCTTCAGCTCCAGTCCCGCTGGCGCCGCCTGGCGGATGGCCGGAAGCGCCGCGCGCGTGGCGTCCACCACGGCCAGCGTCGAGGCGTCGGCGTGCTTGAGGATGGCGAGGTAGGTGGCGCGGCGCCCGTTGACCCGCACAACGTTGATCTGCTCGGCGAAGCTGTCCGAGACCCGCGCCACGTCCCCCAGGTAAACCGGCACGCTCCCCACCACCCTGAGCGGAATCTGGTTGAACTGGTCGATGGCGCGCGGGCTTGAGTTCAGGGTGACGTTGTACTCCAGCTGCCCGATGCGCGCCGTGCCGGCGGGTATGATCACGTTGGAGGATTGCAGGGCGTTTACCACGTCGGCGGGAGAAAGCCCGCGCGACGACAGCGCGGCCGGATCGATGTCGATCATGATCTGGCGGTTCTTGCCGCCGAAAGGCGCAGGAGTCGACAGGCCGGGGATGGTGAAGAGCCGCACCCTGATGAAGTTGAGGCCGTAGTCGAAGATATTCTCCTCGGGGAGGGTCTTGCTCGACGCGGTGAGCTGCGCCACCGGCACGTTGGAGGCGTTGAACTGGACGATCACCGGAGGCTGCATGCCGGGCGGAGCTATGCGCAGCAGGGTGTTGGAGACCGAAGAGATCTGGGAGATGGCGGCGCCGATCTCGGTCCCCGGCTGAAAATAGATCTTCAAAAGGCCGATGCCGGGAATGGACTGGGATTCGATGCGCGAGATGCCGTTCACCGTGGTCGAGTAGGCCCTTTCGCTGATCAGCACCACGCGCCGCTCCATATCCTCGGGGGAGAGTCCGGGGTAGTTCCAGGCGACGGCGACCACCGGGATGTCGATAACCGGAAAGATGTCGACGATCATGCGGCTGGCGGAGAGCGCCCCCAGCACCAGGATCAGCAGGGCCATGACGGCGACGGTGTACGGGCGTCTGAGCGCCAGACGGACAATCCACATAAACTTCCCCTCAGCTTCTTAACTCATGCTGACGCCGGCATCCCGTCGCTGCGGCCGCGGCTAGTACTCGGTCCAGCTTAAAGTTTCGGATCTGGCTGGCCTTGGATATTAAGTCCGCTCCGGGACTCACCGATATTACCATAATGTCGCGCCATTACAGGTTCCGCTCGAGAAATCTCGCGCCTTAGCCTTGACTGGTCTGGGACGCAGCCGGTTTTCTTGCGGTCCACATTAAAATACTGGTTTGTTCCACATTGCTTGCACATTTCATCCTCATTTAGGATCTATTTTGGCGTGCCCGAGGGACCCGTTTGCTCCGCAGCCGCCGTCCGCCACCAAACAACCGATCGCTCTAGAGAAGGTGACACGTGAAGATACTTATAGTTAGCGCCGACAATAAACTGCTCAAAAAGGTCAGCTACGAGCTGGAACCGGACGGATACGAAGTCAGGCATGCGGGGGACGGCAACGCCGCCTTGAAGAGCGCGCTGGAGAATCGCTTCGACCTGGTCGTGTTGGATTGGAACCTGCCGGAGAAAGACGGTTTGGCGGTGCTCAATGAATTGCTGGAGCTGAACGCTTCAACTCCGGTAATGATGCTCACTGCGGATCATTACCCCGGAAAGGTGGTCCAGTCGCTCAACGCCGGCGCCAACGATTGCGTAGCCAAGCAAGCGGGGATACGGGTGCTGGCGGCGAGGATGAAAGCGATTATGCGCAGGAGCGCGAAACAACCCGGTTCGGACGTCCGTTACGCGCAAGTTCGCATCGATCCGGTTGCCCACAGAGTGTGGGTGGGCGGCAACGAATTATCCCTGACGCATAAGGAGTATTGTCTCTTGGAATACTTCGTCAGAAATCCGGAACAGGTGGTAACCAGGCAGGCGATTTCCGAGGATGTCTGGAAACGCGCTTTCTGCAGCTTCAGCAACATCACGGACGTTTACGTCAATTATCTGAGGAAAAAGATGGATCACCGGACCGAGAAGAAACTGATTCACACCGTCAGGGGAGTGGGGTACTTCTTCGGCGGGACGCCTCTATCCAGCCAGAGCGGTTGAGAGACCGGCAATGCGGCAAGGCAACAATCCGCAGGGGCGAACCTTGTGTTCGCCCTTTTTTTGCCCGCCGCAACCGTCTTCGATTTTCGATCGGCCCGAGCGGTTGCCGAGGGGCCAGAGCCGCAATTATCAACCAATAGTTGCCTTGCTGTAACACGATCACAAGATTTGCGCGGCATACTGCCCGGCGATGATGACCATCGAGGGAGGCAGGTTATGAGTTTTTTGCGCCAGTTGTTTGCCGGCCGGGCTTTCGGCAGATTGGACCAATCGATCGACAAGCTGAAACTCATCCGGGATTCCTACCGCGCCATGAATCTGGAGATCTATGGCGAGGAACTCGCCAAGGCGCTCAACGAATGGTGAGAACCAAGGTTGCGCCGCTCCCTTTAGCTTGACTTGCTCGGGGCTAATCGTTTATCTTTCCAGATGGCCTAGCCGGCCTGTAGTCGCCGCGTCCGACCGGATACTGTCCGCGGCGGCCGCAGCTACTTCTGATTATGAACGAAAAGCGAGCCCCCTTGAGCCCCTCGAATCCTTTGCAACCGATCGTGGTCATCCCCACCTACAACGAGCGCGACAACCTGGAAAGGCTTGCCAGGCAGATCCTCTCCCTCGACCCGGCCATCCGGCTGCTGGTGGTCGACGACAACTCCCCGGACGGCACCGGCCAGCTCGCCGAGCAGCTCGCCGCCGAAACCGGGCGGGTCAGCGTGCTGCACCGCGCCGGCAAACTGGGGCTGGGCTCGGCCTACCGCGAGGGATTCGCACGGGCGCTGGCCATGGGCGCCGACGTCGTGGTGCAGATGGACGCCGATTTCTCCCACGACCCCTCGATCCTGCCGCTGTTCTTCGAAAAGATGCGCGATTTCGACCTGGTGATCGGCTCGCGCTACAAAAACGGGGTGAGCGTGGTCAACTGGCCGCTGCGACGGCTCATGCTGAGCTACTTCGCCAGCGTCTACACCCGGATCATCACCGGACTCACCATCTCCGATTGCACCAGCGGCTTCAAGTGCTTCCGCGCCGCCGCCCTGCAGGCGATCGATCTGGCCAGCATCCGCTCGGACGGCTACTCCTTCCAGATCGAGATGAACTACCGCAGCGTCGAGCGTGGCTTCAGGGTGACCGAGGTTCCCATCATCTTCATCGACAGGCATGCCGGCACCTCCAAGATGTCCAAACGCATCGTGCGCGAGGCGGTGCTCATGGTCTGGAAACTGAAGCTCGGCTCCTTGCTGCGGCAGCTTCTGCCCAAGAGGAGGGGATGATGGCCGCTTTTTGGACCCTGGTCTGCCTGGCCGGCCTTTGGGGCTTCCTGCTCGGCACCGTCGGTTTCATCCTGAACGGCTTTCCCGCCAGGGGAGTCTTCGAGCGCGCCGGCTCCCTCAAGTGGGGCGCCTTGGTAATTATTTGCTTCGTCGCCTGGATGATCGGCATGGCGAAGGCCTAAACCAATCCCCCCGACCCCACTGCCGTAAAGTTTGGCTCGGGACCGAGCTCCGCACTCCCGCCGGTTTCCCCCAAAAACCCTGTCTGTTTTACTGTTTGCAATATTTTGTATTTGTGATACTGATACCTGATCATGTCCATCTACACCTGCAAGCTCGGCGCTTCCGACGGCCGAATCATGGTCAAGGAATTCGATGCGGTAAATTCTGCGATGCTCAGGCAAAGCCTGGAGGAGCAGGGCTACGTCGTCTTCGAGTTGCGCAAGAAACCGCTGCAGTTTCTGCTGGAAAGCGGCATCGGCCGCAGAAAGATCGGCAACAAGGAGCTTTTGCTGTTCAACCAGGAACTGCTGGTGCTCCTGAAGGCGGGTCTCCCCATCATCCAGGCCCTGGACACCATCCTCGAATCCGGAGGCGGCAAGCTCAACGAGATACTTTCCGCCATCCGCGAGGACGTGAAGGGAGGGATGGCGTTCTCCAACGCCTTCGAGAAATACCCGCGGGTCTTTCCGCACCTGTACATCGCCTCCATTCAGGCGGGCGAGAGGACCGGCGACCTGCCGCAGACCATCCGGCGCTACATCGCCTTTCTGAAGAGAACCGAGGGGTTCAGGAGCAAGATCATCGCGGCGCTGTTTTACCCGGCCATCCTGGTCACCGTCGCCGCGCTCGCCGTCGCCCTGCTGCTCGTCTACGTGGTGCCGACGTTCAGCCAGATCTACGCCGACTCGGGGGCGGCCCTGCCGGTGCCGACCCAGATGCTGATCGGCTTCGCCGGTTTTCTCAAGCGCTACCTGGTGTTTTTTATCGGCGGCTTCTTCGCGGCTGCGGCGCTCTTCAGGCGCTGGAGCGATACCCAGGCCGGGCGCTACGCCGTGGACGGCTTGAAGATCAGGACCCCTTTCGTCGGCGCCGTCCTGACCCGCTACGCCGTCGCCGGCTTCACCCGCACCCTCGCCACCGTGCTGGGGAGCGGCATCCCCATCGTCGAGGCGCTCAGGATGTCGGTGGGGACGCTCAACAACCGGGTGCTGGAGCGGGCCCTTTTGACCGCCGTGGTCCGGGTCGAGGAGGGAAGCAAGCTCTCCAGCGCCTTGGAGAGCATCAAGCTGATGCCCCCCCTGGCGCTGCGCATGCTCTCGGTGGGGGAGAGCACCGGATCGCTGGAGGAGATGCTGGCCGACATCTCGGATTATTTCGAGGAGGAGATCGAGCGAAATCTCCAGGTCTTGACCACCGCCATAGAACCCGTCATCATGATCGTCATGGGCGTGGTGATCGGCGTCATCATCATCACCATGTACCTGCCGATCTTCAAGATCGCCAATACCGTAGGTTAGAGGAAGCATGCTGAAACCGTTTCGCAGAAAAAAACTCGGCGACATCTTCCTGGAAAAAGGGGAGCTCACCTCCGATCAACTGGCCTACGCGCTCGACCGACAGCAAACCACCCGGGAGCGTCTGGGCGCGATCTGTCTGGCCGACGGCCTGATCGGCGAGGAGGCCCTGGCCCGGGCGCTGGCTGAGCAGTTCGGCCTGGAGTACGTCGACCTCAAGGGTTTTCGCCCGGAAGAGTCGATCTTCGAGGCCATCCAGCCCGAGATGATGTTCCGCTACCATTTCATCCCCCTGGAACTGCAGGGGGAGCTGCTGGTCGCCGCCATCTCCGATCCGACCGCGGTGCTGAAGCTGGACGAGATGTCGCTGATCCTGGAGCGGCCGCTGCTTTTCAAGGTGGCGTCCGAGTCGGAAATCGCCTTTCACCTGAAGCGCGGCGAGGGGACCAGCCGGGTGCTGAAGGAGGTCTCCGAGGACTTCATGCTGCAACTGGTGACCGAGACCGAGAAGGGGGAAGAGATCCTCTCGGTCGAGAACGTCTCCGCGGACACCAGTCCCATCATCAAACTGGTCAATTCCACCATTTTGGACGCCCTCACCAGGCGCGCCTCGGATATCCACATCGAGACCGCCCAGGAAGGGGTGATCATCAAGTACCGCATCGACGGCGTGCTCTACAAGGCGACCGAACCGATCGACGGCCATTTCCAGGGGCCGCTCATCTCCAGGCTGAAGGTGATGAGCGAGCTGGACATCTCGGAGCGGCGCGTCCCGCAGGACGGCCGTTTCAAGGTGCGCATCGGCTCCAAGTCCATCGACTTCCGCGTCTCCATCATGCCCAGCGCCTTCGGCGAGGACGCGGTGATCCGCATCCTGGACAAGGAGAGCATCGCCAGCGATCTCAGGGGGCTCACCCTGGACACGCTCGGCATGGCGCCGCACGAGATCAAGCGCTTCAGGAAGATGATCAAGGAGCCCTACGGCATGGTGCTGGTCACAGGCCCCACCGGCTCGGGCAAGACCACCGCGCTCTACGGCGCGCTCACCGAGATTCACAGCGGCGAGGAGAAGATCATCACCATCGAGGATCCGGTGGAATACGTGCTGAACGGCATCACCCAGATCCCGGTCAACGAGAAGAAGGGGCTCACCTTCGCGCGCGGCCTGCGCTCCATCCTGCGCCACGACCCGGACAAGATCATGGTCGGCGAGATCCGCGACTCGGAGACGGCGCAGATCGCGGTGCAGTCGGCGCTGACCGGCCACCTGGTGTTCACCACGGTGCACGCCAACAACGTCTTCGACGTGATCGGCCGCTTCACCCACATGGGAATCGACCCCTACAACTTCGTCGCCTGCCTGAACTGCGTGATGGCGCAGCGGCTGGTCAGAAAGATCTGCCCCGCCTGCAAGCGGCCGGTGACGATCTCCGACGAGGATCTGCGCGAGTCGGCCATCGACCCGGAACGCGCCCGGGGGCTCACCCTGTACGAGGCCCGCGGCTGCGACGAATGCAACGGCACCGGCTATCGCGGCCGCGCCGCCATCGTGGAGCTGCTCGACCTGAACGACGAGATCCGCGAGCTGATCATCGCCAAATCCCCGATCGCCGCGCTGAAGAAGGCGGCGCGTGCGGCGGGCACCATGTTTCTCAGGGAATCGGCGGTGGCCAAGGTGCTGGCCGGCGAGACCACGCTAAAGGAGATCAACCGTGTCACCTTCGTGGAATAGGCGCCAGCCATGCTAATGTCCAGGAAAAAGCTCGGGATGGAGCTCGGCGCCGAGGGTTTGAGCATGGCGCTGGTCCACGGCGGCGCCGCGCCGAGGGTGCTGGCCGGACTGAGCCTGCCGCTGCCGCCGGGAACGCTGCAACTCTCGCGGCGCGACCCCAACGTCGTCGATCCGCGGGGCTTCGTGGCCCGGGTGAAGGAGGCGCACCTGCGTCTTTTGACCAAGGAGCGCACCGTTTCCCTCTCGCTCCCCGACGCCGCCGGCCGGGTGGTGCTTTTGGAGCTGGAGGCCCGCTTCAAAAACCGGGAAGAGGGGCTGGACATCATCCGCTGGAAGCTGAAGAAGAGTTTCCCCTTCGACATCTCCACGGTCCATCTGGACTACCAGTTGCTGGCCGAGCGGGAGAACGGCGCGGTGTGGCTGCTGGTCTCGCTGATAGCGCGCCCGGTGGTGACCCAGTACGAGGAGCTGCTGATCGAGGCGGGACTGGAGCCCAAATTCATCGACTTCACCTCCTTCAACCTGTACCGGCTGTTCGCGCCGCGCCTGGAGATGTCCGACAACGGCGCCTTCGTCAGCTATTACGCCGGGGCGATGACGGTGCTGGTCTTCCACGGCGGGGTGCTCTCCTTCTACCGGACCAAGGAGGTGGCCGGCGATGCGCACACCCTGTACCGCGAGGTGAACAGCTCCTTTCTGGTCTACGGGGACCGCTTCCCCGGACAGGCGGTGAGCGAGGTCTTCTGCATGGCGGCCGCCGGCGACGCCGAGGGCTTCCGCTCGCTGGTGGCCGAGGCGAGCGGTCTGGAACCGGTGCTGCTGGATCCGGAGCGCATGGTGAGCCAGGCCCCCGGCGCGGGGCTGAGCGGACCGGCGCTGCAGGCGCTGGCCGGCTCGCTGGGCGCCGCGCTAAGGAGCCTTTGAGATGCGACTGACCATCAACCTAGCCACCAGGCGCTACGTCAACCAGCCGCTGCTCAACGCCTGGCTGATCGCCGGCTGTCTGCTTTTCGGGGGCCTGCTGCTTTTCCAGGTGCGCGAGCTGGCCTACAACCAGGCGGAACTGGCCCGCATCCGCGGACTGTCCGCCGCCGCGCAAAGCCGGCCCCACGGGGCGCCGACGGTGAGCGAGGCGCAGTTGAAGGCGCTTTCCGCGAGAATCCGCTTCGCCAATGCGCTGATCGAGAAGAAGACGGTGAACTGGCTGAACATTCTCGACTCGCTGGAAGAGGTGGTGCCAAACGGCGTGGCGCTGGTCCAGATCGAGCCGGCCCGGGGCGAGCAACTGTTGCAGATAAGCGGGGCGGCGCGCAGCTTCGCCGAACTGCGCGCCTTCCTGGAAAACATGGAGCATTCCAAGAATTTCTCCGACGTCTACCTGGTGAGCCAGAGTGAAACCAAGGTGGGGCTGACGCAGCACGGCCTCAACTTCGCCGTTACCTGCAAGGTGGTCGACCGATGAACTACCAGATACTGCGCGAGACCATCGCCGCCCGGCGCAACTCCTTCATCTTCCTCGCTTTCCTGGCGCTAATGAACCTGGCCGCGCTGCTGTACCTCTCCTTTTGGCAGGAGCCGGAGCTGGCCAAGGCGCAAAACGACTGGTTCGCCCAGAGGGAGGCGCTGGCGCGCGGGCAAAGGGTGGGGGCTGCCGAGCGCTATCAGGCCGGCGCGCGGGATCTGGCCCTGTTCCAGCAGCGGCTGATCCCCAAAAAGGGCTTTCCCGGGTTTCTGAGCGAGCTCTTCGCCACCGCCAAGGGGCACTCCCTGCAACTGAAGGGGATCAGCTACAAGCCGACGCCCATCAAGGAGGAAGGTCTGGTCTCCTACGGCATGGCCTTCACCGTCTCCGGCAAGTACGCCTCGGTAAAGAGCTTCCTGGCGGAGCTGGCCCGCTATCCCGAGCTGGTCACCCTCGATGCCGTGTCGCTCAACGGCACCAGCCAGACCGAGGAGGTCGTCGATCTGAAGGTGCAGATGACGGCCTATCTGAAGGTGGAGGGGGCATGAACCGCCAGAAATTGATCCTTTTTCTGCTGCTGCTGGTTTTCGCCGGCTCGCTCGCCTACAGTTTCCTGCGGGCTCCCAAAGAGCAGCACGCCGCGGCGCTCAAGTACCGGCCGGGAGCGCCGGCCGGCTCCGCCGTCGGCAGGGGCGCCTCGGCGCCGGCCGCCGGAGGCGGGGAGGGGAGGGTGCACCTGGAGCTGCTCGACCGGGAACTGCCGCACTCCGCCGGCTTTCGCCGCAACATCTTCAGCCCGATCTTCAGCGAAGAGGTGAAGCTTCCTCCCTTCAAACCGCTGCCGCCGCCGCCAAAACCGGTCAAACTGCCGCCGCCTCCGCCCCAGCCCTTGCCGCTGCCGGCGCCGCTGCCGGCGCCCCCCAGCGCCGAGCAGATAGCGGACAGCGAACTGGCCAAGTTCACCTTCCTGGGCTTTCTGGAGAAAAACGGCGAGAAGACGGTGTTTCTCTCCAGCAACAACGAGATCTTCCTCGCCAAGAAGGGGTCGAACCTGGGAGCGAAGTTCCAGGTGACCGGCCTCTCCAACGACGCCATCACCATCAAGTCTCTGGCCGGCGGCCGGGAGATGGTGATACCTCTGGTCGAGAACAGGGTGCTCAGCACGCGCCGCGCCGGTAAACCCTAAGAGAGTAAGGAGCCACTGCATGCATAGTATGAAAGCGATCTCCATTTTGATGCTGGCGCCGCTATTTTTCTCCGGCTGCTCGGCCGGGCGCACCTCCTTCAGCAAGGCCCAGAAGCTTGAGCGCGAAGGGAATCTGGACGGGGCGCTGGTGAAGTACGCCGAGGTCTCCGCGGCCAACCCGGAGGTGGGCGAATACCGGGTGCGGCTGATGAGCGCCACCGACGCCGCGGCCAAGGCCCATTTCAAGAAGGGGAACGCCTTCTTCGCGCTGAAAAATTACGACGACGCGCTTAGGGAATACCAGACGGCCTACGCCATCGACCCGACCCAGGTGCAGTCCCGGTTGCAGGGGGAGCTGGCGCTGAGGCTCAGAAACGCGCGCACCTACCTGCTGGAAGGGACCGAGTTCGAGAAAAGCCACAAGCCGCGCGAGGCGATGATCGCCTATCAGCATGCGCTGGAATTCGAGCCGGCCAACAAGCAGGCCAAGGAGTCGCTCGCCAAGCTGGTCGTCAACAAGCAGCAGAAGCTGGAAGGGTACGAGCTGAACCTCAAGTCCACCAAGCCGATCACGCTCAAGTTCAAGGACGCCAAGCTCAAGGAGGTCTTCAACATCCTGTCCCAGCTCTCGGGGATCAATTTCGTCTTCGACGACGCGGTGAAGGACGTGAGCGTCTCGCTGTTCCTGGAGAACGCCACCTTCCAGCAGGCGATGGAGATCATCACCGGGGTGCAGAAGCTCGGCAGGAAGGTGCTTAACGAGAGCACCATCCTGATCTACCCGAAGACGCCCGACAAGATCAAGCAGTACGACGAGCTTTTCCTGCAGACCTTCTACCTGAACAAGCTGGACGCGAAGAAGGCGGTGAACCTGATCCGCACCATGCTGCAGGTAAAGAAGATCTACGTCAACGAGGAGTTGAACGCGCTGGTGATCCGCGACACCCCGGAAGTGATCGAGGTGGCGCGCAAGATCCTGGAGGCCAACGACGTGCCGGACGCCGAGGTGCTGCTGGACGTGGAGGTGTTCGAACTCTCCAAGCAGGACGCGGAGACTTTCGGCTTCCTGCTCTCCAAGTACGCCATCACCGCCGCCGTCACCACCCCGCAAAGCAGCGGCGCCAGCTTCCTGGTGGATTCGCTCAGTTCGGTGACCACCACCCCGGCGGCCGGCACCACCGCCGCGACACCGGCGCAACCCTCGAACCTGTTGAACTTCTTCGCCTACAAGGGTTACAACGGCTACCTGACCGTGCCCAACGCCACCTTCAATTTCGGCAAGACCCTCTCCAACAGCGAAACCCTCTCCAATCCGAAGATCAGGGTGAAAAACCGGGAAAAGGCCAAGTTCAACGTCGGCACCAGGGTGCCGATCACCACCACCTCGTCTCCCACCGGCGGCGGCGTGAGCGTCAACGTGCAGTACGTCGACGTCGGGGTCAAGGTGAACGCCGAGCCGACCATCCAGCTCAACAACGAGGTCTCGATCAAGCTCGGCCTGGAGGTGAGCTCCATCCTGCAACGGGACACCATCGGCACCGATCAGGCGACCACCGTGGTCACCATCGGCACCAGGAACCTGGATACGGTGCTCTCGCTCAAGGACGGCGAGACCAGCATCATCGGCGGCTTGCTGCAGAGAACCAAGACCGACAGCAAGAGCAAGGTGTTCCTTTTGGGCGATATCCCGGTCTTAGGGCAGCTTTTCACCAACACCAACGACTCCGGCAGCAAGAACGAGCTGCTGCTCGCCATCACCCCCAGGATCGTGCGCGGCGTGACGGTGCCGGACAACGACGTGGCCGCCTTCTGGTCCGGGCGCGAGGACGAGCCCTCCGCCACCAAGCCGTACTCCTCCTTCAGCCAGGATCTCGATATAGCCGCGGTGCCTGCGGTCGCGGCGGCGCCGGCGTTGCCGCCTGCGGCTGTTCCTCAGCCGCTGCCGGCTCCGGCTCCGGCCGGCTTCGGTCAACTGCTGCCGGCTCCGCCGCAGCCGGTCCCCGCGGCTCAGACGCAGGGCGCGCAGGCGACGGGCAATCTGGCGACGGGCAATCAGGCGACGGCTAACCAGGCGCTGGGGAGACCGGTACCTGCCGCTCCGGGGGCGCCTGCCTCGGGTGCGGCGCCTCCGCCCCAGCCGCGCAAGGCGGTGGCATCGCCGGCCTCCAAGGCCCTGTTGAGCCTCGGCGTTCCCGGTTCGGTCAAATTGAACGACCAGTTCAACATGCAGGTGAACGTCGCCGAGGTGCAGAATCTGTACAACGCCGTGTTCACGGTCGGCTACGATCCCAAGATCCTCGACGTGGTGACCCAGGCGGAAGGGCCGTTTTTGAAGCAAAACGGCGCGGCCTCGGGCTTCCAGGCCTTTGCCGACAAGAAGAAGGGAGAGCTCTGGATCTCGCAGTCCAGGGTGAACGGCGCGGAGGGGGCGAGCGGCAACGGCGTGCTGGCCGCGGTGACCTTCAAGGCGATCGGCAAGGGGAGCGTCGGTCTCGGCCTCACCAACACCAATTTCAGCACCAAGACCGGCGACCAGATCCCGGTCACGGCCTTCAAATCGGTAGTGGAGGTAAAATAGCCCTCGGCAGGGCTTGCCTATCATGTGCGCAATTTTCAATAACGACCGCGGCTTGAGCCTGATCGAGCTGGTGGTGACCATGGTCATCCTCTCCATCCTCGGCGCCCTGATCCTCCCCTCCGCCCGGATGACCTCGATCCGGGTGAAGGAGTTGGAGCTGAGGAGAAGCCTCAGGGAGGTCAGGAACGCCCTGGACGACTACAAGAAGAACTACGACCTGGCGGTCAGCACCGGCAAGATCATCCCGTCCATCAACAAACCGGCCGGTTACCCGGAGACCCTGCAAGTGCTGGTTGACGGCTACGACTTCGGCGGGCTCACCAACTACAAGAAGAAGTTCCTGCGCAGGGTGCCGCAGGACCCGTTCCACCCGGTGAAGGGAGACGAGCCTCCCTGGGGGCTCCGCTCCTATGCGGATCAGCCCGACAGCAGCTCCTGGGGAGGCGAGGACGTCTTCGACATCTATTCGCTGAGCGAGGGGACGGCCATCGACGGCACGAAATACAAGGACTGGTGACGGCATGTCGAAGACGTTGAAAAGGATATCCAAGGATCGGCGCGGTTTCACGCTGATCGAACTGATGATCGTCGTCTCCATCATCGGCATCTTGGCGGCCATAGCGGCGCCCAACTACCAGTGGGGCATCATCAAGGCCAAGGAAGCGGTGCTGCGCGAAGATCTCTACACCATGCGCTCCACCATCGACCAGTTTTACGCCGACCAGGGGAAGTACCCCGACAGCCTGCAGGAGATGGTGGACAACAAGAACAAGTACTTGAGAGACGTGCCCAAGGATCCTTTTACCAAGGTGAGCGACAGTTGGGTGATCATGGCTCCGCCGACCACCGAGGGGCAGGACATCAAGGGGGCGGTTTATGACGTGCACAGCGGCTCGACCCTGATCGGCTCCAACGGCGTGCCCTACAACGAGTGGTAGCTTGGGGTGAAAGAGTTCACGGCGAACCCCGGCATCGGGGTCGGCCACTCTCCGCCAACGCGCTAAACGAGGCTTTACCGAATGATTCAACTGCATAACGTATCCATGTCGTACCAGGCTGAAATTCCCGCGCTTACCGACGTCAACCTGAAAATCCCCAAAGGCGATTTCGTATTTCTCACCGGTCAGTCGGGCGCGGGCAAGTCGACGCTGCTGAAGCTCCTCTACGCCGATCTGATTCCGACCCGCGGCCAGGTGCTGATCGACGGCGTGAACCTCGGCAGGTTGAAGCGCTCCCAGATACCTTTGCTGCGCCGCTCCATCGGCGTGGTTTTCCAGGACTACAAGCTGCTGCCGCAGCGCACCGTGCTGGAAAACGTGGCCATCACCCTGGAGGTGCTGGGCTGGGGCAAGCGCGACATCGGCAAGAAGGTGTTCCACATCCTGAAGCAGATGGGGCTGGAGGACAAGCTGAACTCGACCCCGCTGAGGCTCTCGGGGGGCGAGCAGCAGCGGGTCGCCTTGGCCCGGGCGCTGGTGAACGACCCGAAGATCCTGATCGCCGACGAGCCGACCGGCAACCTGGACGAGGAGAACAAGGAGCAGATCCTCTCCATCTTCAAGGAGGCCAATATCCGCGGCACGACGGTGCTGGTGGCGACCCACGACCGGCGCGTGATCGAGAATTCCCACCGCAGGGTGATTCACCTGGAAAAAGGGAGAGTGCGGGAGGTGACCGATGTCCAGGGCTAATAAAACGGTCCGCCCCAAGTTCGCCCGCGAGGGATTCTTCGGCCGCCTTTCCTATTTTTCGGCGCGGGCGCTGGCCAATCTCCGGCAGAACGTCTTCGTCAGCATCGTCACGGTCGGCACCATCTCGCTTGCCCTGCTGATCGCCGCTCTTTTCCTGCTGGTGTACGTGAACCTGGAAGGGATGGCCTTGGGGTGGAGCGACAAGGTGCAGGTCACCGCCTACTTCGATCGGGAGCCGAGTCCGCTGGCGGTTTCGGCGCTGAAGGGGCAGGTGAAGGCGCTCCCCGGCACGGCCAAGGTGGTGTTCGTCAGCCAGGCGGACGCCGAGAAGAGGCTGCGCAGCCGGCTGAAAGGGCAGGAGTCGCTCTTGGAGGGGATCACCCCGGAGGTGCTCCCCGCTTCCCTGGAGATCAGCCTGGATCGGAGCCACCGCGAGAGCGCGCAGGTCGCCTCCTACGTGAGCGCGCTCAGGCGCATCCAGGGGATCACCGAGGTGCAGTACGGAGAGGAGTGGGTGCAGCGCTTCAACTCCTTCATGAACCTTTTTCGCCTGATGGGCGCGCTCTTGGGGAGCTTCCTGGCCCTCACCGTCCTGTTCATCGTCTCCAACACCATCAAGCTCACCATTTACGCGCGCAGGGAGGAGTTGGAACTGCTCGGCCTGGTCGGCGCCACCCGCCTTTTCATCAAGGCCCCCTTCCTGATCGAGGGGGTGCTGCAGGGAGCCCTGGGAGCCGTCCTCTCGCTGCTGGCCCTGTTCGCCTGCTACTACGCCTTCCTGGAGAACGCGGGCAGCTTTCTGGGCGTGAATCCCGCGGCGGCCGGTCTTTGCTTCCTCCCCCTCCCGCACCTGGCGGCGATCCTCGGCGGAGGCGTGCTGCTCGGTTTCATCGGCAGCCTCACCTCGCTGAGAAGGTTCGTGCACCTCTAACATGCGCCATTATCCCGTCATACTGTCGCTGGCCCTAGCGCTTGCCGTCCCTCACCTTGCCGCAGCCGGGGTCAAGGAGGACCTGCAGGGGGTGAAGAGGCAGATCAAGGAGAAAAATCTCCTGATCTCCAAGACCCAGAAGGCCGAGACCAAGGTGTCGGGCGAACTGGAACAGATCCAGAAATCGCTGGCGGCCAAGCAGTCGAGCCTGGTGGCGCTGGGGCGGGACCTGACCGGCGTGGAGCAGGGGATCAACCGCACCTTGCAGGACATCGAGCGCTCGCGCCAGGAGGCGGAAAGAAAGCGCGCCCAGATAAACCGCCGCGTGGCCGCCCTCTACAAGGGGGGTGAAACCGGCAACCTGCGGATCTTTTTCTCCTCGGAGTCGTTCCCGCAGATGAGCGAGAACCTGCGCTACATGAAAAGCGTGCTGGACAACGACCGCAAGCTTTTCGCCCTCTACAACCAGGACCTCGCGCGCCTGAAGCTTTTGAAGCAGCGGCTGGAGCTGGACGCGGCGCGCAAGGAAGGGATTCTGCGCTCCATGCAGGCCAAGAAGCGGGAGGTGGAGCAGGAGAAATCCCGCAAGGCGAGCTACCTGGTGAAGGTGCGGCAGGACAAGCAGTCCTATCAGGCCTCGCTGAAGGAGTTGCAGGCCAACGCCGGCAGGTTGCAGAGCATGTTCGAAAGACTTGAAGCCAGAAATAGAAAAGCGTATAGTGCCAAGATTAAGGACAAGGCGGGGCGCCCCGCGCCGGCGGCACCGGCGCCGCAGGTGCCCGACAGGGGCCTGGGCGCGCAGATGGGGAAACTGTCGCTCCCGGTCCGGGGGGTCGTGGTCGACCGTTTCGGCAGGCACAAGCATCCCCAGTTCGACGCCTTCACCGTCAGCAACGGCATCTCCATCTCGGCACCCGCAGGCGCTCCTATCCATGCGGTATTCGACGGAGAAGTGATTTTTGCCGACTATTTCAAAGGGTATGGTAATATGATCATCGTCGACCACGGCGGCGGGTTTTTCAGCCTGTACGCCCACGCGTCCTCGGTGGCCAAGAAGGTAGGCTCCAAGGTGGCCAGAAACGAAACGCTGGCAAGCGTGGGCGATCAGGATTCCGCCAAAGGGCCGATGCTTTATTTCGAGATCCGTTATCAGGGCAAGCCGGTCGATCCGTCCCCCTGGTTCAAGTAACGGCGGCAGGGGTACTTCAAGAGAGCTAAAGGGAGGAACAATGTTCAAAGGCAGCAAATTCAAGAAGGTAACCCTGTTGGTCACCTCGGTCTCTCTGCTGACGCTGTGCATCGCCTTCGGCGTGCAACGCAGATGCGCGGCCCAAAGCGGCGGCAACGACTACGAATCGATCGAACTTTTCACCGATGTACTTTCCATCGTCAAGAAGAGCTACGTCGAGGACGTGGACACCAAGAAGCTCGTCTACGGGGCGATCAACGGCATGCTCACCTCCCTCGATCCGCACAGCTCCTTCATGCCGCCGGAGACCTACAAGGAGATGAAGATCGACACCAAGGGCGCCTTCGGCGGTCTGGGGATCGAGATCACCGTGAAAGACGGCATCCTGACGGTGATCTCGCCCATCGAGGACACCCCGGCGTTCAAGGCCGGCATCAAGGCGGGCGACCTGATCCTGAAGATCGACGACAAGTTCACCAAGGACTTGACCATCACCGACGCGGTGAAAAGGATGAGAGGGGTCAAGGGGACCAAGGTCACCCTGACCATCATGCGCGAGGGGTTCGAGAAGACCAAGGAGTTCGTGATCGAGCGCGACATCATCCAGGTGAAGAGCGTGAAGTACAAGGTGCTGGACGACGGCTACGGCTACGTGCGCATCTCCCAGTTCCAGGAGAAGACCGACGACGATCTGGAGAAGGCGCTGCAAAGCCTGCAGTCCGAGCACAAGCCGCTGAAGGGGCTGGTGCTTGACCTGAGAAACGATCCGGGCGGGCTGCTCGACCAGGCGGTGCGGGTGTGCGAGCATTTCGTCGAGGAAGGGAAACTGATCGTCTACACCGAAGGGCGCGAGAAGGATTCCAAGATGCGCTTCACCTCACGCAAGGGTGGCAAGGAGGGGAACTACCCGATCGTGGTGCTGATCAACAGCGGCAGCGCGAGCGCCTCCGAGATCGTTGCCGGCTGCCTGCAGGACCACAAGCGCGCGGTCGTCATGGGGACCCAGAGTTTTGGCAAGGGTAGCGTGCAGACCATCATACCGCTCTCCGACAACTCGGGCCTTAGGCTCACCACCGCCAGGTACTACACGCCGAGCGGCCGCTCCATCCAGGCCAAGGGGATCACCCCCGACATCCTGGCGGAGAAGGTGGAGATAGCTGCGGCGACGCCCGAGAAGAAGGACGGCCTGCACATCAGGGAGAAGGATCTGGAGAACCATTTCGAGGGGGACGACAAGGAGCCCGCGGACGATAAGAAGGCGAAGCCGGCGCCCTACAAGAGTGACGAGGCCATCAAGGGAGATTCCCAGATCCTGCGCGCCCTCGACCTGCTCAAGGGTTGGGACATCCTGAAGTCCATGGGAAAGGTGTCGTGATCTGAAGCCGGCGATGTTGATTGAGTCGGTTGAGTCTGTTGAGAATCAGAACCAAAAAAAGGAAGGGGACCCGCAGTGGGTTCCCTTCCTTTTTTGGTTTGCACCGCGTTGTCCTGCGACAAAACGGCT
>CAIYDQ010000205.1 GCA_903925075.1 uncultured Geobacter sp. | reverse complement strand
TACAACGCCAACAGGGACGACCATGTCTTTCGTGATGTGCAGAGTGTCGTTGGCGAGTAACTTCTTGACTTCATCGCCGCCAATATTCTGCTGCTTCCAGAGGTCAATCTGGTTACCTTGCGCGTCAGTAATTGGGCCCTTCGCAAACGCAGCGTTCATCGCTTCGACTTGAGTCGAGTAGGAATCCACTACACCCTGCTGTGCCTCACGATCAGACTTGTCCGCGTTCATCTGCATCTGATGGTATTTCATGTTATGATCGGTAGTCGAATACTGCCTCATACGGAGGTCATCCGCGGTTTTCTGCGCAGCAGTCTGAGAGCCTGCTTGGGTATAGGGCTCTGCGGCTTTCGCGCCCGCAGCAACTGCATTAGAATAATCAGGACGATGACCGCCCGGACCCATCTGCGTCGGTGTAGACATACCCGCGACCATACTCGCAATCGCGCCAGCAAGAATCCCTGCGCCGAGTTGCTTTGCGCCAGCGGGGTGCATTACAACTTGCCCGTTAGCATCTGTGACGGGTTGTCCATTCGCGCCCATTACAGGACGATTCATCCCGCCCGCCAACAAACCCATCGTATGCTGGAAAATAGAGGCGTGCTTCTGTGCGGGAGTGGCAGGCGCGGCAGGGGCCGCGGAAGCTGCGGGAGCGCCCGCAGGAGCTTGTGGCTGCTGCGTAGGCATACCTGCGGCGGGAGGAAGATTGCCAGCGGGAGCATTCGCCATCGGCGGTTGAGCCGTGTCAATATCGGGGGAGGGTGGTGCGCCAGCCGCCATCGGATCAGGTATGTTCGTTAAATCAGTCATATTTCTCCTAGATTCTAATCAGTTACTAATCGGATACACCCTAGCCCGCCATACCACTAAAGAAGTTGCCAATTTGTTCACCGAAGCTACTCCCTCCGGTGCTATCTAGATTGCCAATTCCGCCCGCAATCCCGCCGCCCGAGCCTTTTCCGCCGCTCGCCACGCCCGTAGCCAGCGTACCAAGACCGGGCGCGATCATATTGCCCGCCATGCCTATTCCAGCCATTGCGGGTTTGACCCACCAATTACCTTTAGCGTCCTGAGATTCAGCAGATTTCAGATTTTCATCCTGCCCCTTTTGGATAGCAGTATCGAACATGTTTGCGTTGTTATACGAGCTAGGAGCACGCTCAACCATCTCCCCCGCAGTTTTCCAGTTATCGCGACCCGCAGCGTAGTTCTCTGATTGGATACCAGAAAGTTGCGCAGCAGTAAACGCTTCCTGTTTTTGCCGTATATCCGCACCAAATGCGGAACTAGCACCAGAAATATTTAAACCATTTCCGCCGCCGTAACCGTTGCCCACGTTCTTAGCCGCAGCGGTAAGGAATCGCTCCCTATTAGCGCCCTGAGTAATCGCGAGGGCGTTCCTGCTGTTCTGTTCCGCCGCGCTAAATCCCTGCTGAGAGGGGCTCGCGGAGAAGATAGGTCCGGCGTTGTTCATGATGGTGTTCCAGACTTTGTCATCATTGCCAAAAACTTGAGCAGCCTGTGATTTCAGTGTCGTCGTGAAAGCAGCGATATCCGCTTCGGCACGGTCGGTCTTTGGTGTTGAACCTAAACACATAATGTCTCCTAAACTGCTCTGACGTACTCACCCTTACTCTCAAAGAAACCAAGTTTCTGTGTACAGAAGTTGGCGAGCGTTTCAGACTGGGTGTTAAAAATTACCTCGGTAAATCCGTTTGATTTCGCCCGATTTACCGCATCCGTGACCATCTTGATGACCGTCTTCGCGTTTTGCAAAGACTTGTCATTGTCATTAAATACCGCGACCAGCCGTAACGCCTTCGAATATCGTAGCACGCCCACGGGCCCACTACTGTCCTCGTATACTTCCGAATACGAACCGTTCAAAGTGTAATACCCCGCATCGGAGTGCGGGAACTTGTCTCGGTCTAACGCTTGCTGCAACATCGGAAGATCACTTGATTCGAGCGGTCTAGTCATACCCCCTCCTACTTTAAATTGCTTCAAGCCGAATGTATAGGGAATATTGCATCGGTGTCCCACCCGAGGCATAACTCCCCGTCGCGTAAGTGATCGCAACAGCCGTCAAAGCGTTCAAAATACATACCCCTTGTTTGTACGTTGTCAACGTGTTCCCCGTACTAGTTGCGGTAAGCGCGATAGTCTGCGCCGTAGAATTGTCAGCATCCGTCCAACCTATCGTCAACGCAGGTAGGGTGGACCCCGGAGAAGATACTGTGGTCACAATTATGTACGCGGACACTCTGTATAACCTGCTGGCTGAGGGGGTAAGAAGCGTCGTTGTATTAATATTCGCAGTCTGCCCGGTCAGACTTACGTTTGCCGCGATTATTTCCTGTGCTACCGCGACATATGCGGAATCATTGCCCGAGCCGTCTGTCTGCCATTTCACATTCATGCAACCCGCAGGGGCCGCTGGAACCGTGTCATTAAAATTTGTAGCCAAGTTACCCCCCGTCTCGCGTCCCATTTATTCGGACGCCAAGAAATGTATCAGTAGAATAGTTGATCGTAAATGCTGTGTTGATCAGGATGAGAAAATCGGAACTTACTCCTACCCCATTGGTCTGTACCGTTCCACCAATACCCCATTCCAAGTCATTGTTCACCGCGCTATACGCAAGACCCTGCCCGTTAGTCGGTGGGGCGGCGGTAATCGGGATGCCCTGAATACCCTGTACTCTTACAACGATATCACCTGCTTCTGCGCTTACGTCTCCCCGCAGGGGGAAGAGACTCGCTGGATAGGTTTCAGAGTTCATTACGTCTCCAAGGGCAAAAACTGGATGGTCACCGTCGCAGCCGTCTCATTCGAAGGTACGGTATTAAATACCGAGACATAAATGGCCGTAGTCTGTGGGCTAGACTGATTTGACCCACAACGATTCTGCCATCCAAAATTGTACGGAAAAGTATCAAAAGTCACGCAAGTGATGATGTTCTGGGAAATCTCAGGTGGAACAGGGGCACCTGTGGCCCGATATACGTCAGTCGCTTGTGCCGCTGATGTCCCATATAGCCTCACTTCACAGGGAACGGTAACGCCTATACTCAACAACTGAAATGACTCTGACATTACTAAAGAACTTTGGAAAGGGGCTCCTGAAACCAGAAGACCTGTCATCAATGTTGCAGTAGCCGCCGTGAGATTGGTAGAACTAGAGCTAGAACTAGAACTGGACGAAGACGCGACCGCGACCTTTGAAACTGTTTGAACAGTCGTGATACTTGATCCTGTCTGTTGTGGGAGCGGCCACACGCGATTCTTCGGGCCAGTTGACTGATCATCAAACTGACGCAAAGTATCTGGGTCAGAGTTGAAGGCTGGTAACGGGCACCGAAGATTCGGAGATGGCGCGGCGTTCGCAGGAATAATAGCCATTACAGGCGGCTTTGCCGGTAGAAGGGCATAGCCGCTAGTATTGACAAGACTATCTTTTAGACTAGGCATTAGTTCTCCTGCGTATAAGCCCCAAACACCGTGAACGTCTGCAACTCATTTAAGGCTGCTTCCGCAGGCCATTGCACCATAACCTGCAAATCCGTACAGGCCGCGGCTTCATCGGGCATGTCAGACAGATAAAACCGTTGTGTGTAAAAAGATTTACTAGGCTTTAGCGTAGGTGGATCATTCACCCAAGTTTTCAGTATTTCGAAACTCCCCTTGTAATATGGGAGAGCTTCATCCAGAAGTAATCCCAATACGAGCGGAGAACCGACCTTGACTGATTTTGTGGTGATAAAACCCACTAACGCGACTTGACCCGGTTGAGCTAATACATAAGAGCCGAATACAGCGTACGCGGAGTATGGGGAACCATTGTTCCCTGTAGTCCCGTTATCCGTAGTCGCGAGAAGATCACGATTCATGATGTACCCTGTCCCTGTAGGAGCAAGTAAGAGACGGTGGTCACCTGGCGAGACTTCTACCGATTTAATCGCGCCCACCCCGCCCACTACTTCAGCGAAGGGACTCCAACACATAGAACCCGTTTCAGGTGCTTTGTTAGTAATCAGTCGATACCAGCCAGTCGAACCGTCCGCTAAGAACCAGCCCATATCAGGGCCGTTTACATAGTGAGCGACATAAACATCGGCGGGTATCCAATTCGTGCCGGGATTTCCGTTCTTGAGCACAAGTTGATCCGCGATAGGCGTGCTATCCGTAGCCATGCCTGCTTGAGGAGTAATCGTCAAGAATTGGTTGTCCGTAGTAAAGAACCCGATAGACGGCCCGTTATAATCGAGGGCATTGTAACTGCTAATCCCAATACCCTGCACCCAAATCTTTGAGGGCAGGATCGTGCCATTGTTATCCGCAATTAGGTAAATGTCAGAAACAGTGAATACCAACAGCCCGAGAGCCGTGGGTACAAGCCTCTTTACTGTCGAGGGCATCTGGTCATAGTTATTCGGACCAAACCCGTTCACCCCATTCCCGATAGGGTCGTTAGGTCCGCTCGTCCAAAACACGGTAT
>CAIYDQ010000204.1 GCA_903925075.1 uncultured Geobacter sp. | reverse complement strand
TGGTTAATAGTTTCCAGAAACTCGTGGGTTCCATCGCCGTGTAACCATCCGATTCTTCGATACCACAAGGCGGAATTGTCGCGGAAACACCGAACAATTAGTGGAATGAACTAACCGCACAGTCCACTAGCCGTAGAGACGAGCTTTAAGCATCGAGCTAACGCTATAATGTTGAGCCGGTGGGCATGAGGGTCTTTGGTGCCAGCAGTAAGAAAGGCAAGTTGGGGCGTCGGGGACTTTAGCAGATCAATGAATTCGTCTAAGATTTGTCCGGCTGACTTGTAAGCCCCCTTATTCAAGAGAATTTTAGGCCCACTTGCCTGAACGTATACAGCGGAAAGAGCGAGTTCCGCCGAAGCACCAATTAAACCTATTGTTGGAGCATACCTCGTACCCTCCACTCTTTCTTCTTTTACCTGAGGTGCGCCAAGAGAAAGGATCGCTAGAGACAAACACTCAAGAGATGCTTCAAACAACCTAATGGAGTCCTTTCTTAGGTAAATCGGCATTTATAATCCTTTTTAAGAAAGACAAGCTGCTAAACTACGCCCAATCGGCACTCAACGTCTCCGCTTGATCGAGCACGAGCTGCACAGCCTCTTCCTGTTTTGACGGCGGGTATTTGTACTTGCGTAGGATGCGCTTCACCATCAGCCGCAGTTTGGCGCGGACGCTGTCGCGCACTGACCAGTCTACGCTGACGTTCTGGCGTAGGCTTTCCGCCAGTTCGTGGGCGATCTTCTTCAGGATGTCGTCGCCCATTTCCCGCACCGCTTCCTCGTTATTCGCCAGGGCGTCGTAGAAAGCGAGTTCGTCGGCATTGAGGCCAAGGTTTTCCCCGCGGCTCATGGCCTCCTTGAATTTCTTCGCCATGGCGATCAGTTCTTCCATCACCTGGGCCGTTTCTATCGCCCGGTTCTGGTAGCGCTTGATGACGTTGGCGAGCAGTTCCGAGAATTTGGCATTTTGGACTACGTTGGTGGCGAAGCGCGACTTGATCTCGCCTTCCAACAGGCGCTCCAGCAGCTCGACTGCTAGGTTTCGTTCCGGCAGGTTGCGAATGTCGTTCAGGAAGTCGTCGTCGAGGATACCGATATTTGGTTTGTCCAGACCCACCGCATCGAAGATATCCACCACTTCATCGGATACCAGCGCCGAGCCGATGATCTGGCGGATCGCCAGTTCCCGCTCTTCGTCCGTGCGCTTTTTCTCGCCGATTTCCCGTTTGGTCAGCAGCACCTTCACCGCCTGGAAGAAGGCCACCTCTTCTCTAACGGCCTTGGCCTCGTCCAGGGTGCAGCAGAGCGTAAAGGCCTTGGACATGGCAAGCGCGGTATCCGCGAAGCGCTTCTTGCCGTTATCTAACCCCAGCACATGGTCGGCGGCCTTGGCCAACAGGCGGTGACCGCCGGTGAGAAAGCCTGAGTAGTCGAACTCGTGCAACATGGCCCGCAACACGTCGAGTTTTTCTTCCAACACAGCGTATGCCTCACTGGCATCGACGGTCGGGCGTCCCCGCCCTTTGCTGGCGGTGTACTCCTTGAGCGCCTGTTTCAGGTCGTTGGCGATGCCGATGTAATCCACCACCAAGCCGCCTTGCTTGTCCTTGAATACCCGGTTGACGCGGGCGATGGCCTGCATGAGGTTGTGCCCCTTCATCGGCTTGTCCACGTACATGGTATGCACGCAGGGGGCATCGAAGCCGGTCAGCCACATGTCCCGCACGATCACGATCTGCATCGGATCGCCCGGGTCCTTGAACCGTTTTTCCAGGCGTTTCTTGGTCTGTTTGGAATAGATATGCGGTCGCAGCAGCGGTTTGTCGCTGGCGGAGCCGGTAATGACGATCTTTAACATACCCTTTTCCGGGTCCTCGTCGTGCCACTCGGGCCTGAGGGCAACGATGGCGTTGTAGAGGTGGACACAGATGTCGCGGCTCATCGCCACTACCATTGCCTTGCCGGTCTGCGCCTTACTGCGTTCTTCGAAGTGTGAAACCAGATCGGCGGCCACCTGCTCGATACGCGGCTGGGCTCCGACGACCTTTTCCAGCGCCGCCCACCTGCTCTTGAGCTTCGCCTGCTGGTCGTCTTCTTCGTCTTCCGCCAGTTCGTCCACTTCTGCATCGATATCCGGCAGCATGTCGGCCTTAAGGCCCAGCTTGGCCAGCCGCGATTCGAAATAGATCGCCACGGTTGCCCCGTCGTCGCGGGCCTGTTGCATGTCGTAGATGCTGATGTAATCGCCGAACACGGCACGGGTGTCGCGGTCTTCGGAAGAGACGGGGGTGCCGGTGAAGGCGACGAAGGTTGCGTTGGGGAGCGCGTCGCGCAGGTGCTGGGCATAGCCCACCTGGTAGCCCTTGGCGTCCCCCTTGAACTTGGACTCGAAGCCGTACTGGGTGCGGTGCGCCTCGTCGGCGATCACCACGATGTTGTGGCGATCCGACAGCACCGGGAATCCGTCCTCGTCCTCTCCGGGCATGAACTTTTGGATGGTGGCAAAAACGATTCCGCCCGAGGGCCTGTTTGCCAGCTTGGCCCGCAGGTCCGGCCGCGTCTCGGCCTGAACCGGCTGTTCCCGTAATAGATCTTGCGACAGCGAGAATACGCCGAACAACTGCCCGTCCAGGTCGTTACGGTCGGTAATGACCACGATGGTCGGGTTCTCCATGGCGGCCTCGCGCATCACCCGCGCCGCAAAACATGTCATGGTGATGCTCTTGCCGGAGCCCTGGGTATGCCAGACCACGCCTCCCTTCCGGCTCCCCCCGGGGCGGGATGCAGTGACGACATGCTCGATGGCGGAGCGGACCGCATGGAACTGATGATAGCCCGCTATTTTCTTGACCAGGGTGCCATCGTCTTCGAAAAGCACGAAGAAGCGGAGGAAGTCGAGTAGGTAGACCGGGGCCAGCACGCCGCGCACCAGCGTCTCCAGCTCGTTAAACTGGCCCAGGGGATCAAGCGTCACCCCGTCGATGGTGCGCCATGCCATGAAGCGTTCGACGTTGGCAGAAAGCGAACCCAGGCGGGCCTCGGTACCGTCCGATATCACCAGGATCTCGTTGTACTGGAAGACGTCGGGGATCTGCTCCTTGTAGGTCTGTATCTGGTCGTAGGCCTTCCAGACATCCGCCTTCAGGTCGACCGGGTTTTTCAACTCCAGGAGCACGAGCGGCAGACCGTTCACGAAGAGGACGATGTCCGGTCGGCGCGTGTGCTTCGCACCTTTGATGGAGAACTGGTTCACCGCCAGCCAGTCGTTCGCCGCCACCTCGGCAAAATCGATCAGCCGCACGAAGTCGCCGCGGGTCTCGCCATCCTGCTGGTACTCGACCTTAACGCCATTAACAAGCCGCTTGTGAAAGACTTGATTGGCTGCAAGCAGCACCGGCGTCTCCAGGTTCAGGACCTGCTGTAGGGCGTCCTCTCGTGCCTCTAGCGGCACCGAAGGGTTCAAACGGTCGATCGCTGCGCGCAGTCGGCCGACCAGCAGCACCTGGCTGTAGTTGCGACGCTCCGGTGCGGGACCGTCCGGCGCTATGTCCAGACCGTAGCTATGGGAATAGCCGGTATCGGCCAGCCAGCCTAATGTCTCTTGTTCGAGTTGGTCCTCGGTAATCATTGCGCGCCCTCGCGGAGCTTCATTAGCAATGCTTCAATTGATTCATCGTGGGTATTTTGTGGGAACCAAATATGGTAAATATGACACGCGGCGAGCTCGGCTTGTCTAGAAATACGTTCTTCCTCACTATCAGGTTCTTCGAGAAAGGCATAATGTTTTGGCAAATTATCATGCCCTTCTTCGGTAACATATTCTCTAATGGCAGTAATGGTTCGATCAACGGTCAGACTACAACCTAAAAACAATAAGCTATTACTATCACAGATAGACTTTATTGTCTTTTTCAAAGTATTGCCGTCAACATAATGCGTATCATATTCAGACCTGGTTAAAATTCTCCCTCGGCCAGATGTTGCAATGCCGTGTAGTTTCAGAATGAATCTAGCATTTAAAGCTAACGACCTCCTTATATCATGCGATTCACAACCTGACAATTTTTCACGTATAGGGTTGTCGGAGTTAATGTAACTACGTTCAATGACATCATCAAAATTAGTTGTGACTACACTGCCTGAAAAAATGTAAGGCAACAACCCGACTGCTCCCGTCAATGGTTCCCTTGAACAGCCAAAACTGCTATCGACAGCCTCACTGAAAGCCCCGGCTTGTTCATCAGCAAGTAACTGTGCAGCTTCTTCGTATTGGCCCAGTTTAAGTAACGCTTCGAGATCAATTTCAGGAATGAGAGTTTGTCGCCTCTGTTTGCGTAGAAAATTTGTCCATCCCGGATAACCACTTGGCATAGATAGGCCCGCGCCAACGAAAGGCATCACACTACCGGCCTTGTGGGCTTCTATCAGACGTAAAAAACGATCTTGTTGGTCATGAGTTACAAGGATTTCATCAGCCACTTCAAGTTGCCGGCCGACACGCTCCTGAAGCCAATCTGCAAAAAGTTCATCAAATACTTCATTTTTACCGTCAGGTTTGCGTGCCAGTTCAACAATGTCAGCGGCGGACCAAGAACGGAAACGGATAATCACTTGCCCATTCTCAATGGACAGGTTCCCCTCGTCCGACAGTTCTTCCTTAAATGTGTCATAGAGATACTTCATCCCATGACCTCCATGGCAATCTCTTCTGCCTCAGGTAAACGTACCTGACCTGAGATTAGGCGGGGAAGCAGGGTGTCGCGGAGGGCGGCGAGGGTACGGGATAGACGCACATTCGACTCCATCTTTAGATGACACAGGCTGATTCCCTTGGCAAAAGCATTACAAATTTGGGCAGGCGGAATGATAATGTCTTTAACTATAAGTTCCATCCAGTGCCGCCGATACTCCTGAAATGTCTGTTTGTCTTTTACAGCATAATAAACCCACAAAGTGGCTCTGTCTTTGCCCTTCAGAGGGATGACATTTTGAGAAATATCAAATGGTTCACATGACAAATGGGTTACACAGGTGTGGTCACCGAAGATGAACGCAGGATCATTCTCATTCGTTTGGAATTGTGCGGGGCCATCGTGATAACCGAGCAAAAGCCCCGTCCCTTGTTCATAAATCGGAGTGACACCTTCTGATGTAACTTGAGTTTTAGTGTATCTAACCTTCGCAGCCAATCGCGACAAAACGGACTCAACCTTTCCTACTTGCCACCCCTTTGGCACCAGCCCCAGCCCCGACTCTTCGAAGCTATCGGGAAAGAGCGCGGCGGTGTCGGCGTCCATTCCTTCTGGTTCTCGCCCTTCCTGTTTGGCGCGCACGGGGTCAAAGTCCACGAACCACGACTTGAATAGGGCCTGGGCAAT
>CAIYDQ010000203.1 GCA_903925075.1 uncultured Geobacter sp. | reverse complement strand
TACTAATAGTAGCCCGTTCTACCATTCTCCATCCAGGAGGCTGACCGGATGCACTACACCACCGTTCGCGCCAAGGGTCACCGCGACAACACCGGCGTAGTCACGGAAATCCCGGTTATCTTAACCGATTCCGGTCCTTTGCAGCCCTTGCTCGAATTTCTGCTGAATATGGCTCATGTGCGCAGCTTTTCTTGGATGCAGAAGATGACCCAGGCTGTGGGCCTGCTGCTGGACTACATGGCAGCGAACCGTGAATGTTTCGACGACCCCAAGTCGCTGTTCCAGTCATTTGTTCAACGGCTTTACACCGGCACGATAGGCGAGGATGGTTTGGACCCCAGCGGATTATTTTGGATCCCCAAAAGTTCTGCGATCGTCAGACAACTGACTAACCAGCTTTCTGGTTTTTGCGACTGGATGGCGGAAAGATACGGGACCGCGCAGCTAAATCCATTACGGGAAGCCACCCGCTACGAAGAGATGCTCAACTGGGCGGCTTACCATCAGAAGCACGGGCGGAGCCTTCTTGCCCACACCTGGGACCGGGCAAGAGCCTCTGAGACCGCCAAAAGCGCGAAGAACACCTTGCTCAAACGCAATCAGAAGATCGATCATGACGGCGTCAAATTTTTCCCTGAGAATCGGATTTGGGACCTCCTTTTCAGGGGCTTCATCGTTCCAGGGCGGCAGAAAAGCCGCCGTCTCGCCGAACGTTTGAACCTGCGGGACATCCTCATCACCATGTTGATGCATTTTGCCGGTACCCGGGTTTCGGAACCGTTTCACCTGTATGTCCACGATATCCTACCTGACCCCCTTTATCCCGATCGAGCCTTCGTACGCATCTACCACCCCAGCGAAGGGCTGGCACCAGCAGACTGGCGCGACGCCACGGGAAAGGCGGTCAGGTGCAACCGTGAAGCATATCTCCGCGGCAAATACGGTATGCGCCCCCGCCAAGAATATTTCTCGACTGATCAGCTCCATGCAGGCTGGAAAGGCAACCTTCTCGACAGTAAAGCTCACTTCATGCACATACATTGGTTCCCAACCTGGAGTGGAGAGTTGTTCCTGAGCCTCTGGAATGCCTACTTGATCCAGCGCGCCCTTGGTGACTGCGACCATCCATTCGCTTTTGTAACCAGAGACGGGAAGCCCTACTCGCCGGACTCCTTTGCGCAGGCACATGCTGCGGCCATCAAACGTATCGGTCTTACTCCCGCAAAGATGCTCGGCACATCCACCCACGGCCACCGTCATGCCTATGGCCAGCGTATGACTAATGCTGGGATAGACCCTCTTCTTCGCAAGAAGGCCTTGCACCACAGATCACTCGAATCTCAATTGGTCTACACGGAACCCCAAACTGACAAGGTGACCCAGATGCTCGACAGTGCAACTAAGGCCCTCAACGAAGGCAGGTCTCTGCCGCCACCGGACTTCCTAAAGTATGGTTTTCAAGATGTCGATCCAATGGGACTGTTGTCTGGACCAAATCCGGGGTTTGGGAGGCGCTGACATGGCGATGCGTAAAGGATCTAAGACGATGAGGGGAAAGGACCCTGAGTTCCGCTTCCTGCTAAATAGTGACCCGGCATTTGAGGAGTGGCGGGCTCTTGCTGCCGAGTGGGTGACAACAAAAAAAGCTGCCAAGACGAAAGAAGCGCTGGCACGATTTTTTGTCCGCTATCTGCACAACTTGCGGTTAGATAAGAGCCCGAGGGTACTACTGAATAT
>CAIYDQ010000202.1 GCA_903925075.1 uncultured Geobacter sp. | reverse complement strand
TGCGCCTACTTCGGCAACGACCTTACCCGATACTGTTATCTGGTATTAAGAAGTGCCCGGTCATCGGAATTCATGACGCGCGCATCGAGTGCATGGTTTGACAGCTTCCGGCTATTTAACGCCAGGAGTCTTTTTTGATTCCAATAATTATCAAACGGCCAACTAAATCATGGGTTTAAGAGTTTCAACCAAGACCTGGCATCTCATTCTCATAGAAATCGTCCTTTTTCTGACCTACTACGGTTCTGTCAGAAACGGTTTCGTCTGGGATGACAAGATCTTCCTGGTCGGTAATCCCGTTTATAAATATTTCGACCTGTACAAAATCTTTTTTTCGCTTGCCAACGGTTTGGAATACCTTCCGGTCCGGGATCTTTCCTATGCGCTTGATTACGCGCTCTGGTGGGAAAACTCATCGTGGTTTCACCTGACCAATCTGGTTATCTTCGCCTTAGCCGCCATTCCAGCGTACCTGTGCGGCTGCGAACTTGCCAGGTTTTGCACTGCCCAGCCGGAGCTATATCTCGAAAAGGACGGTGAACGGATAGCGCTTGTCGCCACACTGCTCTTTGTACTGCATCCGATCCAGAGCCAAGTCGTCAATTTCATCACCTGCCGCAACGCGTTGCTCTGCGCCCTGTTCTTTTTTCTCGGTTTGTACTACTTCCTCCGTTTTACGGTCCAGCGCACCAGCGCGGGTAGTTTTTACTGTTACCTTTTCTCGTTACTCTTTTTTCTGCTGGCCTTGCTGTCCAAGGCCACTGCTATCAGCTTGCCCCTCGTGATCCTGCTTTTTATTGTCATCGGAAGGAGCCGCGGCAAGCGGGTTCCATTTTTAAGCGCGCTGCCCTTTTTCCTCTTTTCCGCCGTTGCCTATTTCGGTTTCAAGTCTGTTGCCCTGCAGACAAAAGTCATGCGCTACGACTTGCCGGAGTTTGGGATATACAGCCTTTCGGTGCGCACGGCAAAGGCGCTGCAAATTCCCTTTTTCTATTTGGGCAAGCTGTTTTTGCCGGTTGATTTCGCGGCCGAGTATGACCAACCGTTGCGAACCAGCCTGATTGATCCCGTTGTCGCCGGTTGCTTGACGGTCCTCGTGCTGACGGCCGGGTTCGGCTGGCACTTTCGTGGACGCTACCCGCTTGTGGTCTGCGGGATAGGGTGGTTTTTCATCGCCCTCGTTCCGGTGCTCAATTTTTTCCCGACCAGGCCTGTGGTTGCGGACCGATACGCTTTCCTGGCCACTTTCGGCATAGCTCTCGTCTGCTCATGCGCCTTTGTCCGGCTGCTTTCCACCAAGTTCAATGTCGCCGTCCTTGGTGCCGGCTCCGCGCTGCTTATCTTTCTGGGACACGGCTCAGCTGCGCAGTGCGCCGTATGGTACACGGACCAGAGCCTCTGGGAAGACACCGTAAAGAGATCACCTAGCCTGTATAAATGCTACTCGAATCTTGGAGCTTACCATTTCTCCACAGGCTCTTATCAGCGCGCCATGCAGTTTTTCGCCCTGGGCCAAACCCTCGATCCTACCCAGGCCGACCTGCAGTACGCTCAGGGATCCCTGGCTTTTAATGTGAAGGATTATCCCCGGGCGCTTGACAGCTTCAAAAAAGCCATTGGCATAAATCACTGGCGTAGGAGGTCACTTTATTTTGCCGGCATAGCCAGTCAAAAACTGGGTGACACACGGCAGGCCGCCTATTTCTACAACCAACTGTTCGACTCCCCGGAGCCGGACATCAACGATTTTGGTCAAAAGGCCTCCTTACAACTGCAGATGATGGTCTGGCCGAAACTGAAGCCCGAGCTGGAGCGCGAAAAAAACGCCGCACAGCACAATCCCGTACTGCTGGAGCAGGTTGCTGATGCGTTCTATAGTGCCGGACTCTATCCCGACGCTCTGGCCGTCTATACCGGACTCCAGCAGCAGGGGTACCTTACCGCGTCCCTTTTCACCAACTGCGGTGCCATTCTGGAGAGGCAGGGTACGTCTGAGCAAGCGCTTGATTCCTATAAAAAGGGGCTCGCCCTGCACCCCGAGAATCCGCAATTGCTGAACCGACTAGGCCTGCTTTACGTGAAGCTTGCGCGCTACGATCAGGCTATCGACTGTTTCCGGAAAGGGGCTATTGTCGACCCTTCCCGCTGGTCTTCTTACAACCTTGCGGTCACCTATTTCCACTTGGGTGACCGGGACAACGCCGTCAGATGCTTAAAGCAATTCGACGCCGCCTTCCCTGCCGAGGCTTTCAGGTCGGTTCCGTACTGGAAACAGCTTAGGCCAGCTGTCGTTAGCCAAAAATCACAGGTGCATCCATGAAGGCTATTCAGTACCCCCTACGGCTGCTTCGTCCGACTCAGTGGTTAAAAAAACTCATGTAACCTGGGGGGGCACAGGATGGCACTGTTGTGGTATCCCGAGGGGTGTCTTCAGGAAACCATGTACATGACCGGCGCGGTGGTCATGGTCACCTACACCCAATACGTCATAGCCAGGCACATTCTGCTTTACACGGAGCCCTTTTGCTGCTTCGGCCTTTTGCGCTTCATCACACCGGCGAGCTATCCGGAAATTCCTTGTTTCAGACTCTTGCCTGCGCTACCTGCAGCAAGCCGGCCAGACGGAGATGGCTATTGCCCACCTTTCCATGATGGAGAAGGGCTCGCGATCTCCGGAGCAGACGGCCATATTTCATGTTGGATTAACACTGAAACGGCTCCGGTTATCGAAACTGGAGCCGTTTCAGTGTCATGGAGGCGTCGCAGTGCCGGCGTCTGTCGACAGATGCCAGGACTTATCCATAAGTTGTCGTGATACAGATGCCGCAGGGGCCACGCCCAAGGCGATTTTTTTGCCCAATTACTTGAAGAATTATTTGTAGGTGCTAACCTGTGTGCATCTCACAAGCCGGGAGGGCAACCATGTCTCTAAAAGAACTGCACACGAATTTCAACGATTACAGCGACGGCGAGTTCATCATCCTGGAGCGGCAGTTCTGGAAACCAATCCTCTGACCAACCTCTTGCCTGAGCACGTGCCGGGCCCGCAAAGGCATATGGCGTCTGCGGACCAACTGACCAAGGAGTATGACGCATTTGGGAAAAGCGGCGGCAAGCTCCCGACCCGTCCCGAGGCCGAGGAGGCGATCAAGGTGACGGCCGCCTATTTTTGCATCGTCGCGTGGGATAAGAAGGATCCCAGCGTGCTGGACAACCTCGGGCTGGAGCTAAAGTCGCGCAGCTACACGAAGCATCCGGACGCGGTGCCGGACCCCCCCGGACCGCTTTTTCTCAAGAACGAAGGGAAGGATGTCTGGGTCACCATCCCGGGGCTGCCGCGCAAGGCCCACATCGAACTGCAGATGAACGAAGTGGGTCCCGCGGACGAGTCCGCCTGGAAACTTTTTGAAACCTTTTTCAACAGTCGCAACCAAGTCAAGGGGTTGACGCGGGTGAAAGAGTACTGGTTCAGGGCCAGGTTCCACACCGCCGTCGGAGTGAGCGAGTGGTCGGCGGTTGCCAGCCATGTTGTAGTGTGACGACCGCCTGAAGGCCTTACCGACCGAGGACTCCTGTTTCATGACCTGGGGGCGCGGCGCATGCCAATCATGCAGCCGCGCCTTCCTTTTTTCAGGGCAAGCTCAGATCACGATCACTTAAACATCCGCGCTTGCTGGGAATGCCATCGAACGCCGCAGCAAATCCTTTCTCAGTGCCCCGAATGACTCCTCGCTCGCCAGAATTAATCTCGGTCTTTTGACAATATTCCGAGATCACCCCAAAGTATTTCCATCCCACCCAAAATCATTTCAGGGGAGCAGAAGCACATTTCGACCGCCCCGAAAATATTTCCGCCGCTAGAAGAGTACTTTTCACTCACCTCGAAATACTTTCATCACCTTTCAGTATCATTTCGGTCGCCGGAAAGTACTTTTGGCCGGCGTGGAAGTATTCTCATCGGAAGGAGAATACTTTCCGTTGCCGGAAAATACTTTCGGCCGGCCTGGAAGTATTCTCACCTGAGCAAGAATACATTTCCGTCGCCGGAAAATACTTTCGGCTGGCGTGGAAGTACTCTCATCAGAACGAGAATACTTCCAGTCGCTGGAAAATATTCTCATCCGGCGTGAAAATATTCTCACCGGAACGAGAATACTTTCCGTTCACATAAAAGTATCCTTCGGCTTGCTGGGTTTACCGGCATTTGCAGTTTGTTTTGACAGATTCACGCCTATCCACTACCATAGGCCTCGTTGCGAATCCGAATGTGACCTGAAGGCTGAGCTTGACGGAAATCGACATCGTGAAAATCTCCGCGCTTATAAAATTGCTCCGCCCGACCCAGTGGCTGAAGAACCTCATGCTTTTCTTCCCGCCCTTTCTTGGCGGATTGCTCTTGCAGCCGGGTCTGCTGCTAAAAGGGGTGCTCCCCTTTGTCTCCTTTTGTCTTGCGAGCAGCTCCGGCTATATTGTCAACGATATCCTGGATCGCCACCATGACGCCAAACATCCGCTCAAGAGGAATCGCCCCATAGCTTCCGGTGCGATTTCTCCGTCAGCCGCCCTATCGGTCGCGATCTTATGTCTCGCTGTTTCTCTATATCTCGCCTTTTGCGTTTCATTCATCTTCCAGCTGATACTGCTCGCCTATGTGGTCATCTCTACCTGGTACTCCTTAAAGCTTAAAGAGTTGCCGATAGTCGACCTCTTCTGCATTTCCTCCGGTTTCCTGCTGCGTCTGGAGGCAGGCGGAGAGGCTTTTCACATCGCCATCACGGAATGGCTTTTCTTGTCGGTCTTTCTCCTGGCCATTTTTCTGGCCACGGGAAAGCGGCTTGGCGAGAAGTACAGCTTGGGGGAAAAGGCCGGCGGGCACCGGAAGTCGCTGCTTTCCTATCCCGATGGTTTTTTGCAGGGGACCATGTACATGACGGGAGGGGCGGTGCTGGTGACCTACACCCAGTACGTCATACTGCGGCACGCCCTGATTTACACCGTGCCGCTTTGCTGCTTTGGCCTGCTGCGTTTCATCATGCGGGTTCAGGCCGGGCAGGGGGGGGACCCGACCGAGTCGCTGCTGAAGGACGCTCCGCTTTTTGTTGTGGGGCTTTTGTGGGCGATTATGGTAGGATGGGGCGTCTACGGGGGCTGAGAGCGGCGAGATTCGCGTTCATGTTCACTTCACAGGTTCAAAAAATGAGACTCAGCGATTTTGAGCGCAGTTCCATAGTTGCCGCCGTCGTAAAATTCGACCACGCGGCTGAAGTATACCTTTTCGGCTCCCGCATCGACGACTTAAAGCGAGGCGGCGATATCGACATTCTCATCAAATCCGACGTACTAGGCATTGACGCGCTGGAACTGATAGAAGAAGAGCTTTTCAAACATATCGACGAGCAGAAGGTTGATTTTGTCTTCACCGGGAAATCCAGACTGAGCAGCTTTGCGGCAATGGTGCTCAGTAAAGGGGCCATAAATCTGTGTCCACCTTCGACAGCGTAGACAGCATCGAGAAATACGCCGAAAAGTTCAGGCAGTAGCCGGTAACGTCTCGGGCGATCCGAGGACTGCGCCTTTGGCAGCGGGCAATACAGGTGGCGAATGCGCGAGGCCGCAGCGAAGCTTTTGTACGACTTGTTCCCTTTCGATCTGCGCGGCGATTGCCAGGTCCCCGCCTCCCGCGACGGGATCGAGATCTCCTGCGTCATCAATTTCTACGGCCGCCTGGACCTGCTTTCCGGGATACTCTGCTCGCTGGCGGAGCAGGACTATCCGGCCGGCTCTTTCGAGGTAGTGCTGGTCGAGGACAGGGGAGGGACCGAAGCCGGCAAGCAGATGGCCCGAGATTTCTCCGCAGCGCTGCCGATCGTCTATGTGCCTTTGGACAAGAACTTCGGCAACATGGGGTACTCCCGAAACTACGGTCTCGCCGCTTCCCGCGGCGAATGCGTCCTGTTTCTTGATGACGACACGGTGCTTTTGCAACGAGATTTTCTCCGGGTCGTGTCCGAGAAGTTTCTGGAGCACCCGGAAATAGACGCCCTGGTGCCTCGCGGCCAGGCCAGCTTTTCCGTGATTGAGGGGCACTACGACTTTCACGAGCCCTATTTCATGACCAGCCGCTGCACCGCCTACCGGCGCCGCGTGCTGTCGGAACTGGGAGGGTTCGTTGACCAGTTCATCGGCCAGGAGGACGTGGAGTTCGTGATCCGCTTCCTGCTGTCGGCGCGAAAGAGCCTGAACGTGGCCGAGCTGGGCTACTTTCATCCGCCGCTTCTGGTCGGCAACCTGCGTAAGCCGATGGCGGTCGGTCAGTCTTTCGGCCGGCTAAGGGGCAGATATCCCTGGCTTATCTGGCTGCTGGTGCTGGCCAACTGCAGCCGCCACGCGCCGCTCTACCTGCTGCCGGGACGCCGCAACCGGGAAATGGGACGTTTTGGAATCGGGTTTATAGCGGGAGTTATTGCCGCGTTGTTTAAAAAAAAAGGGCTTCAGTACGGTTGAGGCCACAGGCAGTTGTTCTGGCCGATCCGCAACGGAACGTGGTGCGACGTGATTTCATTGATAGACATAGAGACATTGCTTGCGGGAAGTGAGTCGGAAACGCTGGAGTTCAAGGTTTCCTTCGACCGTGAAGCTATCGAGACCTTGGGGGCTTTTGCCAACACAAGCGGAGGCTGCGTGCTCGTCGGGGTTCGCGACTCGGGCGCTGTCGCGGGGGTGACTGTAGGCAAGGAAACTCTCCAGACATGGGTGAACCAGGTGAAGATGGCCACTAATCCGTCGATAATCCCCGATGTGGCTATGGCTACGGTACGAGGGAAAGATATCGTTTTGTTATCAGTCGGAGCTTTTCCCGTCAAACCGGTAGCATGTCGCAACAAGTATTTCAGGCGAGTCGGCAGCGCGAATCACGTCATGGCTATTAACGAGGTTGCCGATGCCTATCTCAAAACGTTTCAACTTTCCTGGGATGCCTACGAACATCCAGGCGCTCAACTCGAAGATCTCGACGCTCACAAGCTCGACCTTTTCATTGCGAAGGTGAATAGGACTGAACGCTTTCATCTTGATGAAGCGCCGTTTCACGCACTGGAAAAACTGCGTCTTATCAAGAACATGGCGCCGACCAACGCTGCCATGCTGCTTTTTGCCTGCGAGCCACTGCCGTATCACATCCATATCGGCAGGTTTTTCGACCCTTCCACCATTTTGGATGACATCCAGATCACCGAGACCCTGCCGGATGCTCTTG